>DASZPV010000225.1:0-4543 GCA_035549875.1 Caulobacterales bacterium | reverse complement strand
TCGCAAGACCTTCAACGCGCCGAAGCTTGAAGTGCGCACGCGCCCGAAAAAGAACGACAGCGCCGAAGTCTACCTGGGCGACGAATTCCTCGGCGTCCTCAGCAAGGACGATGAAGACGGCGAACTCTGCTACCACTTCGCGATGACGATCCTTGATCTGGACCTGGAAGAGGGCGGGGCTTAGCGCCTCTTACGCCGCCGAAGCGCGGCACAGCCGTGCGACTTCGGCTTCCCATTTGGCGCGCAACTCAGCCGCCTCGGCCTCGTCCAGGAGGGACAGCAGATAGGGCGCGGTGCGCTCCAGATGCATATCGACGATCACTTCGTCCCACGGCCAGGCATCCGATGTTCGCAATTGTTCGATCAGCCGCGTGAGCGAATTGCGCACATGTTCGGGCTTTGGCTTGTAGGCCGACGATATTTCGCCGCCAAACAGGTCTGGCTGATCCATGCCCGAAGGGTGAAGCCGATTCGTTAACGGCCCTCTAGGTCGACGCTGCCCCGGCCTGTGGAAAAGCCGCCTTATACGCCTCATCTACCGCCGCCATTTGCTCGATCGTGAACGCAAGCACGTCGGCCACCTTGGCGACATGCTCGATCTCGTCGAGCGTCATCACGCGGGTCTTGCGGCTCTTCAGATATTTTTCGAGCACCTGGTAGCCGCCGATGTGGAAGTTCCAAACCTCCGGCGGGATCGGCGCGAAGCGTTGGGCGTCATTGATGAAGACCGCCTGCTCGGCCTCGGCGTAGCGCACATCGAGCACGCGGTTGTCGTCGTCGCCCTGCTTGTGGCCTTGGTATTTGCCTAGCCCGCGTCGTTTCACTTTGCGCAATAGATGCGCCTCGACCAGTGCGCTGCCGAGCGCTGAGAGTTTTTCAAAGTCTGCGCTCGATTCCGAGAACGGAATGCGCGGAAAATCGATGCGCAGGAACTCGGCGTAGCGCGAGCGGTATGTGGGCGCGTGCAAGACGGCGTAGATGTAGCCGAGAATTTGTTCCGGCGTGTAGTGATTGCTGTAACGGGCATCTACATATCGCCGAAATTCCGGCGAAAAATTCTCCAGCCCCGCGTCACCCAGCAGGGGAAAGCCATACGTAATGTCATATCTCGTTCCGCTCTTGTGGCGAAAGGCATCAACAGAAACCAACGCTGTTGGATTGTCCTTTGTTATGCGGCTGCTCAGCAAAATAATGTTCGGCTTCTTGGCGTGATCCATAATTCGGCGAACTGTTCGCCAAACTAAGTTGTCCTCGTAAAGGATCGACCGTTCATCGAACGGCAGGTGCAAGATCGGTCGAATGAATTCTGAGGTTGGGCGTGAGCTTTCCTTTAGCGCTTTCCAGCCTCTAAGAATGTCCCAGCCCTGCTTTCGAGCAACTTGAAAATCTCGGTGCAACGTCGCCGCGTCACCGGGCGAAGCTCTGAATTTATCGAAGCGCTTTTCGAGTTCGTCTGGATCGAATGCAATCGAGAAGTCGTCGTGCGCGGTGACCATTCCTGCGCCGTTGAGCGGGAAAATATCATTCAATGGCCGGCCGGTTCTGTACGCCGACTCCAACACCTCATCTTGAACGACGAAAAGATAGTCCTTCGGCCTCGGTCGCACCGCCTTAAGCCCTGAACTCGCTATGGAGCCGCCCGCGCTTGCTTGATACTTCTGCAACCTCTTTCCCCAAACGTCCCCTCGCCACACTCCAGAGTCCAAGCCCGAACGCTTGATGAATAAGCTGATCGCCACGCCTTGTTCGATGTCGAAGACGTTCTCGTCTTTCGATCCGTCGGCCGCCTTTTCCTTCTTCTTCAAGTTCCCATGCAAATCCAGAACGTAGATTTGATTGAAAGACCGCATCAACGATTGGCGCATACCTCGGAAGGTTGGATTGTCGAGCCATGAATGGTTGGTGATGACGCCGACTACTCCCTCCTCGACCTCATCCATCTTCATTTGCGCGAAGCGAAGGAATTTCACGTAGTCGTCATTGAGCCACTTCGGATTTCGCTCACCAAGCGGCACGCGCGCTTCGATTGGCTTGCCCTTCGGATTGTCGGGGTTCTCGTGTTCTTCGACCGTATATTTGTACGCGTCGATCTCGGTGTAGGCCTTGTTCTTCGAGTGTCCCGCGTAGGGCGGGTTGCCTGTAATCACGAGAATATTCTTCTGTTTGACCTTATGAGCTTCTTTCGTCTCCTTCGTGAGCGACGGTAGAAACATCTCTCCCTGTGGTTCTTTCGGGTCCAACGTGTTCGTCAGGAACACCTGAAACCGCTCGCCTTTTTTCAGAGCGATACTCGGGTTCATAGCGCGCTGCGCGAGTTCGCTCAGATACTGGCTCAGCTTCAGATGCGCGATCGTGTAGGGCGCAATCAAATATTCGAAGCCGTAAATGTTCTTCAGGATGTGCTCGCGCACGATCAGCGGCGCGACGCCAGATTCCGGGCCGCCGATCTCGTCGAAAATCCGCTCCAGGACCTCGACGAGAAACGTGCCGGTGCCGCAGGCGAAATCCAGCACGGTGACGCGTTCGCGATCGGCCAAGCCTTGTTCGATCTCGAACGTGTCTTTTAGGATGTCGTTGATCGCGCGGACGATGAAATTCACGATCGGCGGCGGCGTGTAATAAACGCCGCGCGCCTTCTTCATCGCCTTATCGTATTTGGCGAGGTAGTCCTCATAGAAATAGACGAAGGGGTCTTTCGAAAAGAGCCGCCACTCCTCCTCGGACCTCGCGCGTACGCCGCGACTGTATGCGCGCCGCTTATTGAACGAGAGGTCTCCGCGAATGGCCTCGACGTTGAGGTGATTCACGATCGAAAGGATTTCTTCGACCACCCATTTGATGTCGCGGTACTCGTCGCGATCCAGCTCCTTCAGAAACTCCACCAATTCGCGGATGAGGCTGAAGCCGGCGGGTACGTGATCGTGCGCGTTGCCGAGTGTGATTACCTCTCCGGGCTTTACATTGAGTTTCGCTAGAAACAGGCCATATGCCAGCGTTTGGGCGTAAGCGTCAGCGAACTCGTCGAGCTTCAGGTCGTGGCTAACTTGCTCCTTGAATGCCTTGTAGAGGCCAAGCAGCTTGCCGCCTTCCTCCTCCTTTTCCTGCCGCTGCAATTCCTCCGCCAGGAAGTCGCGCAGCAATTTCGAGCGCACGGCCAAGGCTTCCGCCAACTCCGATGCGCGCTTGACGCCCTTCGGCGCCGTCTGGAAGAAGCCGCGCAATAGCTGCTCGACTTCGGCGATGCGCTCGGAGTTTAGCGGCAACTTGCTTTCAATCGCGCTCGCTTCGCAAAGGCGCGCATCAAGTGCGTCTTTGATCTTGCCGTCCTTGATCCAAATGAAGCGCAGATAGTCGGTGACGATAAGGTTCGGGTTGAGGTCGAGGTAGTGCTTGATCTGGTCGGTCTTCAGCACCGATTCGAGATTGGCGCCGATCTGTTTGGCCTCGACGTAACCGACCATTACGCCGGTGCGCGTAATCTTATAATCCGGCGCGCCCTTGTCCTGCGCGCGCTTCGGCTCATGCTGAACTTTCGTTGCGGCGCTATGCTCGTCCGCCACCGCTTGCAGCAGCGTCTCAAGCGCGCCGCGATCAGTGTGTTCAGTCTTCACGCCCAAGGGATGCTTTCGCAACGCCGTTAGGTAGGTCTGGAAGAACTGATCTGCCGGCACATTTTCCCCCGCCGCGCGAGACTGCGGCTGTTCGCAACCTTCGCCAGAAGTCCCTTAGCAGCCAGAATCAGGCTTGGGCAATCGCCCGTCAGAGCCAAAAACAAAACGGGCCGGACGTTTCCGTCGCGGCCCGCTTTTAACACCACGTCTCCTCGCGCGCCGCGATGCGGCGTTATAAGACCGTGAGCATGCTGGCCACCAGCGGGTGGCGGACGATGTCGGCGTCCTTCAGCTTGACCACCGCGATGTCTTTCAGCGGCGTCAGCTTGTCTGCGACGATGTCGAGGCCGGAAAGCCCCGGCAGCAGATCGCTTTGCGCCGGATCGCCGGTGACCACCATGGTCGAATGCCAGCCCAGGCGCGTCAGCAGCATCTTGATCTGGCCGAACGTGCAGTTCTGCGCTTCGTCGATCACCACGAAGGCGTTGTTCAACGTTCGCCCGCGCATGAAGCCGATCGGGGCGATTTCAATGAGCCCCTCGGCCATCATGGATTTCAGCCGCTTGGCCGAGAGCCGGTCGGAGAGCGCGTCGTAGAGCGGGCGCAGGTACGGGGCGAGTTTTTCTTCCATGTCGCCGGGCAGGTAGCCGAGGCTCTCGCCGGCTTCGACCGCGGGGCGCGAAAGCACGATCCGGCCAACCTTGCCGGCCTGCAGCGCGTCCACCGCCTTGGCGATCGCCAGATAGGTCTTGCCGGTGCCGGCCGGCCCGAGCGCCAGGACGAGGTTGTGTGCGTCGATCGCCTCGATCAGTTCCTGCTGGCCTTTGGATTTGGCGCGAATGGTTTTGACGAAGGCCTGATCGCGGTCGCCGCCATCGGGCGTCCAGCCGCCTTCGACGACCTGCAAACGGCGCCGATCATCCTGGCGGTGC
>DASZPV010000224.1:0-20296 GCA_035549875.1 Caulobacterales bacterium | reverse complement strand
TCCAGACCCAGCCGGGCCAACTCTTCGCGTTGATCCATCTTGGAAACCTCGTGAAACGGCATGTCCGACCCCGATCTGAGATCGAAACACTGTCCACCATGTCCCCGAACGCCCGCCCACTATGTCCCCGGTCCGTACACGCGGGGAGGGTGTCAGCCGCATTTCACTTCCTGGACCACTTGCGTCTTCTCGTCGAAGAAGATGTTGAGACGATCGGGGCGGTAATCGAGCGTCACGGGGCAGGCTGTACATGCTATGCGCCAATTGGCGCCGGCTGGTTTTGTGGGAATCTCGCTGCGAGACTTGCCAACGAGCGATTGACGCGCGCGCGCGCCGCATTCATCCGCGCTTGGCCGCTTGGTCGCATCGGCCACTTCTTTCTTGGAGAGCTTGTCGCCGCTCGCGGCGCTTGTTGTGTTCATATTGGCGCAGGCGGCGAGAATTCCGAGCGCGAGAGCGGGCAGCACGTGCGTTTTCACCATCGAACTTGTCCTTCTCACGCGCTTCATAAAAAATTCACGCTGTGCGCCGCGCGGCGCAGGATCGCGCGAAAATCGCGATCCGCAAGATTGCATGGCGGCTATGCGTGATCAAAAAACAGGCAAAGTCGCCACATCAGCTATCTGTGATCGCGTCTGCGGCGTTGTGATTTGCTCACAGAGTAACGCAAGGGGCCCATAGGGAACCGGTCAAAGGGCCCGTGCGTTATCGGTCCAATGCTTGGGGGCAAGTGTGGGAAGGTTAAGAAAAATTGAATTCTGGAGTGTGGTGGGGGCGTGTAAGCGCTGTTCCCTTCTGCCCAGTGCGTACGGGGTTACGCATCTGGGTTTCGGCATACGCAATGGGCGCGCATGGCGCCGTTCCTGCGCGCTGTTAAGACGAAATTAGGGAAGCTGCGATGTTCTGGCGTCTTATAGCGTGCCGAATCGGGACGGGCTGGACCGACTTCATGGACGAGCTTGAGCGTAATCAACAGGCCCTGAAGCAGGGCGCCGTCGCCGTTGTGTGCCTCACGGCTGCAGCAGGCGGCATGAACGCCATATCTCATCGCGGCGCCGAACAGCGCGCCGACGCAGAGTGGGGCGCGCGCGCCCTCGCGTTCCAAAAAACGATTGGCGATGTGAAACTTGCCGAAGCGCGCATCGCGCCGACGGCGACGCGCATCGAACTGGTTTCGTATTCCACGCCGAACGGGTATGGCGCGCGCGCCGAAGCCCGTTTCCACGATCGCGTTGAAGAAGCGCCGGCGATGCTGATTTCCGCGGCGGTGCGCGATACCAACGCGCTTGCGGCGCTGAAGCCTTTTCAGCCTGCCGTGCTCGCCGAGGGCAAGCGCGTCTCCGAGGAATCCAACTGTCTCGCGCAGGCCATCTATTATGAGGCGCGTGGTGAAAGCTATGACGGGCAGATGGCGGTGGCCGAAGTCATCGTAAACCGCACGCGGTCGAGCCTCTATCCGAACACCTTCTGCGGCGTCGTCTATCAGGGCGCCGAGCGCAGCACCGGCTGCCAGTTCACCTTTACCTGCGATGGTTCGCTGGATCGCCGGCCGAACGGCGAAGCGTGGGCCCGATCGCAGGCGATCGCGTCGGAAGTGATGATGGGCTTTGCCCGTCCGATCACCCACCGGGCCACGCACTACCACACCGCCGAGGTCGCCCCGATCTGGTCCGCCAGTTTGGTCGAAACGACCCGTATCGGCGCACACATCTTTTACCGCTTCCCGACCAGCGCGGAGAAGCGCAGCCGGTTCGAGCCAGGCGCCTAGCGCCCAAACGCTCAAAGCCAGGCGAGACGCTACGCGGCGAAAGCGTTGCTTTTTTGTAACATCCTTACAGTCGGGACAGCATTTTCAGCTTTTCCATCTTGCCCACAGGCTGCCGGGCGAGCTTGTCTCGCTTCGCGATAGTGGCGGGGGGATAGCGACGCCACGGGGCATTGGGGATGGGAGGCGCGGTCGGAGGGGGCCGCGCCTCTTTTCTTATCTCTGGGCCCTGTGGACAGGCCTCGCCGGCCCGCTAGGTTGCCCTTCATGTCCGATATCGCGGCCCCAGGCCTCGCGCTTGAACTCAAGAACCTCGACGTAACCTTCGACACGCCCGATGGGCCTTCCCATGCCGTGAAGGGTGTTTCCCTCAGCATCGGCTGCGGCGAATGTCTCGGCATCGTGGGCGAGAGCGGCTCGGGCAAGACGCAGACGTTCCTTGCGGCGTTCCGGCTGGCGGCGGCCAACGCCCGCGTCAGCGGCCAGGCGCTGTTCCAGGGCGAGGACGTGCTGCAGATGCCGCGCGCCAAACTCGACAAGGTGCGCGGCGCCAAGGTCTCTATGGTGTTCCAGGACCCGCTGACCGCGCTGACCCCGCACATGACGGTTGAAGCCCAGATGATGGAGGTGATGCGCCACCATCATGTGAGTTCGCAGCTCGCGGCCCGGCAGTTCTGCATCGACTGGCTTCAGCGCGTGCGCATTCCGGAGGCCGAACGTCGCCTGCGGCAATACCCGCACGAACTTTCGGGCGGCATGCGTCAGCGCGTGATGATCGCCATGGCGATGATGGCCGGCCCCGATCTGCTGATCGCCGACGAGCCGACGACGGCGCTCGATTCAACAGTGCAGGCGCAGGTGCTTGATCTGCTTGAGGACTTGCAGAACGACACCGGGACCGCGATTGCGCTGATCACGCATGATATGGGCGTGATTGCGCGCCTCGCCCAGCGCGTTTGCGTGATGCGCAAGGGTGAAATCGTCGAGACCGCCCCGGTCGCCGATCTGTTCGCCAATCCGCGCGAGGAATATACGAGGACGCTGATCGAAGCGGCCCCGCGGATCGAACAGGGGCGTTCGCCGTTGGCGCCGGCGGTTGCGCCGGATGCGCCGATCCTGCTCGATGTGCAGGATCTCAAAGTGCACTATCCAATCCGCCTGGAGCGCGGCGTGTTCGGCAAACGCAAGATGCTGCGCGCCGTCGATGGCGTCAGCTTCACGCTGAAGGCTGGCGAAACGCTCGGCGTGGTCGGCGAAAGCGGCTGTGGGAAATCCACGCTGGCCCGCGCGATCCTGCGCCTTGCGCATATCACCGAGGGCACGGTGACTTTTCTCGGCCGAAGCTTCAGCCGCGCCGATCAGGATGAAGTGCGCGCGGCGCGCAAGGATTTGCAGATCGTGTTCCAGGACCCGCTCGCCAGCCTCGATCCGCGGATGAGCATCGGCCGTTCGATCGCCGAGCCTCTGGCTTCCTTTCGCGCCGATCTGACCGGCGATCAGCGTGAGGCGATGGTACGCGACATGATGGAGGCGGTGGGCCTCGATCCGGCGCTGATCAACCGTTACCCGCACGAGCTTTCCGGCGGCCAGAACCAGCGCGTCGGCGTGGCGCGCGCGATGATCCTGAAGCCCAAACTGGTCCTCTGCGACGAGGCCGTCTCGGCGCTGGATGTTTCGATCCAGGCCCAGATTGTCCGCTTGCTGATGGATCTGCAGCAGAAGTTCAATCTCGCCCTGGTGTTCATCAGCCACGATCTGGCCGTGGTGCGCGAGATTTCACACCGCCTGATGGTGCTCTATCTCGGCCGTGTGGTGGAATACGGTCCCGCCGAGGCGGTCTACGCGCGTCCGCAACACCCCTATACGAAAGCGCTCATGGCCGCGGCGCCGATTCCCGATCCCGTGCTTGCGCGCAGCCGGCCGCGCGTTGCGCTGGGCGATCTGCCTTCGCCGCTCGATACGCGCTCCGGCCTCAGATTTCTCAAGTCCAAGCTGAAGGACGATCCGGACGCCGAGCAATACAAGCCGCGGCTGATCGAGCGGGGCCCCGGCCACTTTGCCGCCGAGTTTGACGCCGATCTCTCCGTCGCCTGACGTTGCAACGGCTTGGCCGCGCCTCTAGGGTCCGCCCGCTCATGGCCGATACAGCACTTTCCCTGCCGAACCAGACGGTTTCGTTTGACGATGTCGCCGCCGCCGCCGCGCGCCTGAAAGGCGCGATCGAGCGCACGCCGATGCGTATCTCGCGCACGCTGTCGCAGATCACCGGCGCCGAAGTGTGGGTGAAGTTCGAAAACCTGCAATTCGCCGCCTCCTACAAGGAGCGCGGCGCGCTCAACAAGCTGCTGCTGCTCTCGCCGGTCGAGCGCAAGCAGGGCGTGATCGCGGCCTCGGCCGGCAATCACGCGCAAGGGCTGGCTTATCACGGCCAGCGCCTCGGCGTGCCAGTAACCATCGTCATGCCGCGCGCCACGCCGTTCGTGAAGGTGGAGCAGACGCGTTATTTCGGCGCCGAAATCATCCTGCACGGCGAAAGCTATGACGAGAGCGAAATCCACGCGCACAAGATATGCGCCGAACGCGGGCTGACCTTCGTCCATCCATTCAACGATGCAGACGTAATCGCCGGGCAGGGCACGCTCGGCATCGAGATGCTCGAAGACGCGCCCGATCTTGAAATCCTGCCCGTGCCGATCGGCGGCGGCGGGCTGATCTCGGGCGTCGCCACCGCCGTCAAGCATCTCAAACCGGACGTGCGCGTGATCGGCCTTGAGCCGGCGATGTTCCCGTCGTTCACCGCGCGCATGCGCGGGCAGCCGGCGAAGTTCGGCGGCGCGACGATTGCCGAGGGGATCGCGGTCAAGCAGGTCGGCGATCTCACCTATGCGGTCGCCCGGCCGCTGATCGAAGACGTGCTGCTGATCGAGGAGCCGTATTTCGAGCGCGCGATCGCGCTTTACTGCAACGTCGAAAAAACCGTCGCCGAAGGCGCGGGCGCCGCTTCGCTGGCGGCGCTGCTGCAATATCCCGAGCGCTTCCGCGGCAAGAAGGTCGGCCTGATCCTCACAGGCGGGAATATCGACACGCGGCTGCTGACATCCGTGCTCACCCGCGCTTTGGTGCGCGAGCAGCGGATCGTTTCCCTGCGCCTGATCGGCGACGACCGGCCCGGCCTGCTGGCTACCGTATCGACCATACTCGGCGCCATGGGCGCCAACATCATCGAGGTCGCTCACAACAGGCTGGCGCTGGATGTGCCTGCCAAAGGGGCGGAATTCGACATCCTGATCGAGACGCGGGACGCCCAGCACACGGCGGAAATCGTCAGCGCCCTGTCGGACGCGGGCTATCCGCCACGTCAACTTTAAACGACCACATACCCACTGCGATTTTCCTGTGCTAAGTACGCGGGCAGGGCCCGTCCCGGCGGTCGGGCCGCCATATTAGGGGGCGCTCATCATGAAGAGTGTTTTGATTTCCGGGGCGATTTTCGTCGCGCTGGCCGGTCCGGCTCTTGCCGCCGACAAGAAGGCCGACGCGACCGCGATTCCGCATTGCTCGAAGCAGATCGGCACTGCGATGATCGTTAACGGCGATCAGCAGGGCTGGCAGGCGATGGGCCTACAACCGCCTGCCAAATTGCTCCGCGTGTTCGTGCAGCAATCGGGCTGTTTCAAGCTCGTTGAGCGCGGCGCAGGTCTCGACGCCGCCAAGCTTGAGCGTGAACTCGCCAGCGGCGGTGAGCTGCGTGCGGGCTCGAATGTCGGCAAGGGGCAGATCACGACCGCCGACTATATTATCCAGGCCGAAGTCGCGACGCAGAATTCCAACGCCGGCGGCGGCGCCCTTGGCGGCGCTTTGGGCGGCGTTGTCGGCGGGCGCTTCGGCGCCGTGCTCGGCGGCGTCAACGTGAAAAAGCAGACCGCTACGGCGATCCTGTCGCTGATCAACACCAAAACGACGGAAACCGAAGTCGTCTCGCAGGGCGATGCGCAAAAGTCCAATCTTGGGTTTGGCGCCGGCGGTTTTCTTGGCGGGGGCGGCGTCGTCGGCGGCGGTTACGACAACACCGAGATCGGCAAGGTCGTCACGCAGGCGTTCCTCAACGCTTATGTCGACATGGTCAGTCAGACGGGCGGCGGCAACGTCACGCTGGCTTCGGCGCCGAAGAAGGCCTTCTCGGTCACAACGAAAGCCACGCTGTGGAAATACCCCACGGGCTCGGGCTCGAAAGTACGCGATCTGGCTTCCGGGGCGCTCGTCTATCCGACGGGCAACAAGGAAGGCGTGTATTGGGAAGTCACCGACGAGAACGACAATTCCGGCTGGGTCAACAACACGGATCTGGCCCCGGCCAAGTAGATTGCTGATTGCGATGGCGCACTGTCGCGGCAGTGCGCCATCGTGATTTTTGAATATGGCAGCCCGCTTTAGGCGGGCTGTTTGTTTTCTGTGGTAGAGAGCGGCCGACGGAGCCGGAAGTGCAGCCTACGCTCTACATCGGCAACAAGAATTATTCGTCCTGGTCGATGCGACCGTGGCTCGCGCTGAAATGGGCGGGAATAACGTTCCGCGAAGATGTGCGCCGCCTGGGCGCCGATCCGGGCTACGGCCAGCAGCAATCGGCGCACATCCTTGAGGTCTCTCCCTCCGGCCGCGTGCCCGCGCTGCACGTCGGCGATCTGGTGATCAACGATAGTCTCGCGATCTGCGAATGGGCGGCGGAACAGAACAAGGCGCTCTGGCCTGCCGAGTCCAACGCGCGCGCCCAGGCCCGTTCGGCGGCGGCGGAAATGCATTCCGGTTTTCCGGCGCTGCGGCGCGATCTTCCGATGAACCTCCGCCGCCGGATTGAACGCGCGCCCGATTGGCCAGAAGATACGCGCCGCGATCTAGCGCGCATCTTCGCGCTATGGGAGGGCGCGCGCGCCGCTTATGGCGCAAGCGGCCCATTTTTGTTTGGCGCGCGCTCGATCGCTGACGCGTTTTATGCGCCAGTCGCCGCGCGCCTGCGCACCTATGGCGTGGCGACGCCAGAAGTGATCGGCGCCTATTGCCGAACCCTGTATGCAGATAGCGCCTACCGCGAGTGGGAGGCCGGCGCGTTGAAAGAAGTCTGGGATTTTCCCAAAGCGGATGGAATGTACCGATGAGAATACTGAGCGTTGCTTTCGCGCTGGCCAGCGCAGTTCTGCTTTCGTCTTGCGGCCAGGGCGGGGATGTGGCCGGTGAGATCGCCCGCCAGGACAAGGCCGAGGCCGATGCGGTGGGACAAACACTCGCTGACAGCCAGCAATTCTTGGCGGCGAACAAGGCCAAGCCCGGCGTCATGGTGACGGCTTCGGGCCTGCAATATGAGATCGTGAAGAAGGGCAACGAAGGCCTGCCGCCTCCCGGCCCACGCGACACGGTCAACGTGATGTACGAAGGCAAGCTGGCAGACGGGACCGTATTCGACAGCGCCTACGAACGCGGGGCGCCAGCACAATTCGAGGTCGGCCGCGTCATCGACGGCTGGACCGAGGCGTTGCAGCTCATGCATCCGGGCTCGGAGTTTCGCCTCGTGATCCCGCCGGAGATCGGCTACGGTGAAGAAGGCCATCCGCCGGTGATTCCAGGAAATTCCGTGCTGGTGTTCAGGGTTGAGCTGCTCGGCTATGAAACACCGGCGGGCAAAAAAGTCGGCAAATTTGAATGAAAACGCCGATCCGGCGCGCCGCGCCCGGCGATGAGCGCGCGCTCTCGCTGATCGGCGCGGCCACGTTTCTCGAAACCTATGCCGGCATTCTGGACGCTGCGGACATCAGCGCCCATTGCGTCGTCAAGCACTCAGCGTCGTTCTATGCCGAGCAGCTTTCCGATCCGGCCTCGCGCTTATGGCTGGCTGAGGCCGAGATCGGCCTCGCGCCGGTGGGTTTCGTTTCCCTGGGGCCGGCGATCACGCCGGCGCCGGGACCGCGGTCGAACGATATCGAGATTCACCGCCTTTACGTGCTGCAGCGGTTTCATGGCCGCAAGATTGGCGCGACCTTGCTGCAGGCGGTCACCGAAGCCGCGCAAGAATTGGGCAAGGCGCGCCTGATTGTCGGCGTCAATGGGTTGAACAAAACCGGCATTGCTTTTTACGAAGGCGCCGGTTTTACCCGCCTTGGCAAGCGCAAATTCACGATCGGCGCTACGGCGCACGACGATGTGGTGCTCGCCCGGCCGCTTTGAACGGGCGCCGGCCGCGTCTATAGAGGCAGTATGCTTGCTGAAAGCGCCGCCTACGACATCCTCGCGCGCCTGATCGCTTTCGACACAACCTCGCGCGGGTCAAATCTGGCGCTGATCGAATGGGTGGAGGCCTTCCTGCATGCGCGCGGCGTGAAGACGCGCCGCGTGCCCAGCGCCGATGGCGCCAAGGCCAATCTGCATGCGTTGATCGGGCCTGAAACGGCGGGCGGCGTCGTGTTGTCCGGCCACACCGATGTCGTACCGGTGGACGGCCAGCTATGGACTTCCGATCCGTGGACGCTGACGCGGCGCGACGGCAAATTTTATGGCCGCGGCACGGCGGACATGAAAACGTTTCTGGCGCTCGCCCTTGCGCACGTAGACGAGGCCAAGGCGGCGCCGCTGAAGCGCCCGCTGATCCTGGCGTTTTCCTATGACGAGGAGATCGGTTGTTTCGGCGCGCCGGGCCTCATCGCCGACATCGCCGCGCTTTATCCGCGGCCCGCGGCGGTGATCGTCGGCGAGCCGACCAGCATGAAAGTGCTTTCGGGCCACAAAGGCGTCGCCACCGTGCTGGTCACGGTCAACGGCAGGGAAGCCCATTCCAGCCAGCCTCATCGCGGCGTTTCGGCCAACGCCGAAGCGCTCAAGCTGATGCAATTTGTGCTGCGGATGAGCGAGGAGGCGCTGGCCAATGCGCCCACGGACTCGCCGTTCGAGCCTCCGTCAGCCACGCTCACAATCGGCAAGATCGAAGGCGGCACCGCGAGCAATATTCTCGCGCGCGAATGCACGTTTCTGTGGGATGTCCGCTGGCCGCCCAGCGAAAACGCCGAACTCTACATCGATCGTTTCGCGGCGGAAGCGGCCAAGCTCGACGCGGAGATCAAGCAGCGAGCGCCTGAAGGCGGCGTGCGCTGGATTCGCCGCTCCTATACGCCCCCGCTCGCGCCCAGCCGTAATGGAGAAGCCGAAACCCTGGCGCGCGCGCTAACGGGAGACAACGAAACGCACGTGGCTTCTTACGCCGCTGAAGCTGGCCTTTTTCAGCAATCGGATTTCTCGGTAGTGTTGTGCGGCCCTGGTTCGATCGATCAGGCCCATCAGCCGGACGAATGGATCGCGGAGGATCAAATCGGCGAAGGCGCGCGCTTCATGCGTGGCCTGATCGAGCGGCTCAGCGCCTAAACCAGAACATCGCGCAATTTCCGCTCAACGCCCGGCGTATACGCAAAGAAGCCACGCACAAGAAAATCCGGCGCGCGCTGGCCGTAGGTCATCGGCGAGCCGTCGCGCCGTATCAAGTCGCCGCCGGCGGCGCGCAGAACGGCGTGGCCGGCTGCGATGTCCCATTCATTCACCGGGCCAAAGCGCGGATAAAGTTCGGCCTCGCCAGCGGCGAGCAAAGCCAATTTGATCGATGAACTGATCGCGCGCTTTTCCTTTACGCCCAGCAGATCGAGAAACGGGTTCAGCGATGCAGCGCCCGTGCGGTTCGTCAGGGCGCGAATGTCTTGCGCGCTGGAAACGTGAATCTCCGCGCGTTTGGATTTGCGCGCCGTGCTATCCGGATCGCACAGGGTATAAAACGCCTTGCCATCGGCGCCGGAATAAAGCGCGCCTGACGCGGGTGCGTAGACTACGCCGGCAATCGGCCTTCCGTTTTCGATCATGCCGATATTGACAGTGAATTCGCCGGCGCGGCGTTCGACGAAATCGCGCGTGCCGTCGAGCGGATCGACCAGGAAGAACGTTTCCTTAAGACGCGGCAGATTGCCCGCCTCCATCTGCTCTTCAGCAACGATCGGCACGCCGGGAAACAATTTTGTCAGACCGGCGAGGATCAGCGCCTCGGCGCGGGTATCTGCGATGGTGACCGGAGAGCCGTCGGTCTTGGCGGTGGCCTCGAAATCGGTGGCGTAGACAGCCATGATCTCGCGGCCAGCCGCGAGTGTCAGGTCCTCCAGCGCAATCAGGTCTATCGCCATCCCGAAGCGTGCTTAGACGTAAAGCGGCGAGGCGTCATGGGACATTTCTGCGCAGCTCTTCCAGCCAGGGCGCGGCGCTGGAATCGCTCGGCGCGCGCCAGTCGCCGCGCGGGCTGAGCGAACCGCCCGAGCTGATCTTCGGCCCATTGGGAATGGCCGAGCGCTTGAACTGGCTCTGCGCGAAGAAGCGCGTGAGAAAAACCTCCAGCCATTTCTTGATTGTCGCCAGATCGTAGCTGCGCTTGTCGGCGGGGCTGATATGCGCGGGCCAGGCGCCGCGCGCTTCATCCTCCCACGCCTCAAGCGCCAGGAACGCGATCTTCGACGGGCTGAGGCCGTAGCGCGTGAGATAGAACAGGTTGAAATCCTGCAGCGGATAGGGGCCGACTATGGCCTGCGTGCTCTGCATCTGGCCCGACGCTTCGGCCGGCACCAGTTCCGGCGAAATCTCCGCCGCCAGCACGCGGTGCAGAACATCGCTCGTCGCCGCGCCGAACACGTCTTTCGCCGCAACCCAGCGGATTAGGTGCTGGATCAGCGTCTTGGATACCGACGCATTCACCGCGTAATGGGACATGTGATCGCCGACGCCGTAGGTGCACCAGCCCAGCGCCAGCTCGGAAAGATCGCCGGTGCCGATGACCAGACCGTTTTCCTTGTTCGCGAGGCGAAACAGCAGATCGGTTCGTGCGCCGGCCTGCACGTTTTCGAACGTCATATCGTAAAGCTTTTCGCCGCGCGCGAAGGGGTGGCCGATATCGTTCAATATTTGCTGCGCCAGCGGCTTGATGTCGATCTCGCGCGCATCGGCGCCGAGCGCCTGCATCAGCTCCCACGCCGTTTGCTTTGTGCCGTCGCTGGTGGCGAAGCCGGGCATCGTCACGGCGATCACGTTCTTGCGCGGCAGCTTCATCAGATCGAGCGCGCGGCACGCCACCAGCAGCGCCTGCGTTGAATCGAGCCCGCCGGAAACGCCGATCACGGCCTTGTCGATCCGCGCCGCCTGCATGCGCGTCATCAACCCGGCGACCTGGATGTTGTAGGCCTCATAACAATCGCGGTCGAGCTGCGCCGGATCGTCAGGCACGTAGGGAAACCGGTCGATCTTGCGCTCCAGCCGTACGATGGCGCGCGGCGGATCGAGTTTGAACGGGATGCGCCGCACCTCCGTCAATTCGCCGTGGCGCATGAGCGCGCCATCGCGGAACGTGCCGTAGCGGGCGCGTTCCAGCGCAATGCGCTCGACGTCGACATCGGCGATAATCATTTCGCTTTCGATGCTGAAGCGCTGCGATTCCGCAAGTTTCTCGCCCATCTCGAATACTGCGAGGTGGCCGTCCCAGGCAAGATCGGTGGTGGATTCGCCGTGGCCGGCGGCGGAATAGAGATAGGCTGCAACGCAACGGCGCGATTGCGCATTGCACAAGATGTTGCGCTCTTCGGCCTTGCCGATGACGATATTGCTGGCCGATAAATTCGCCAATACGGTCGCGCCCGCCAGCGCCAGTTTCGTGCTCGGCGGATCAGGCGCCCATACATCCTCGCAGATTTCCACGCCGAGCGCGTAATCGGGATAATCCTCCGCCTCGAATATGAGATCGGCGCCGAACGGGATGTCGGAATCGAGCAGCCTGATCGTCTTGCGCAAGGCGTGTTGGGCCGTCGCAAAATGGCGCTTCTCGTAAAACTCGCGATAATTCGGCAGATAGGATTTCGGCACCACGCCTAGGATCGAGCCGCGGTGAATCACCACGCCGCAATTATACAGCGCCCCGTCCATCGCCAGCGGCGCGCCAACAATCAGCGTCGGAAATAATTTCCAGCTCGCTTCGACGATCTTCTTGAGCTGCGCTTTCACCGACTCCTGCAACGCAGCCTGCAACAGCAGATCGTCGATCGCGTAACCGGAAAGGCCAAGCTCGGGAAAAACCAGCAGGCCGGCCTGCGCCTTGTCCGCACGCCGGGCCAGCGCCAACATCTCTGCTGCGTTCGTCTCAGGGGCGGCCGGCGCGATCTTGGGCGCGCAAGCGGCGACGCGAACAAAGCCGTGCGTGTAGAGGGAGCGGAATTGGGTCATGCAGACCTTATGCTCAAGTTGAGCATTTTAAGTCGTCCGGGTCAAGGTCAGACGATCTTCTGCCCGGATGCGTTCCAATCCTTCATGAACGCCGCCAGGCCCGCGTCCGTCAGGGCGTGCTTGTAGAGCGCCCGGAACACCGAGGGCGGGATGGTGCAGCAATCGGCGCCCGCCAGGGCGGCGTCGCGGACATGCGCCACCGTGCGGACGGAGGCGGCCAGAACCTGCGTCGTGTAGCCGTAGTTGTCGTAGATCTGGCGGATCTCCCGGATCAGCTCCATGCCGTCCTGCCCGCCATCGTCCAGCCGGCCGATGAACGGGGAGATGAAGGCCGCCCCCGCCTTGGCCGCCAGAAGCGCCTGAGGGGCCGAAAAACAAAGGGTCACGTTGACCTTCACGCCCTCGTCGGCGAGCGCCTTGCAGGCCTTCAGGCCCTCCATCGTCAGCGGCGCCTTGATCACCACGTTGGGCGCCAGGGCTTTTAGCTTTTCCGCTTCCTCAAGAATGCCTTTGCAGTCCTCGGCCACCGCCTCGGCTGACACCGGACCCGGCACGATCGCGCAGATTTCCTTGATCGTTTGCAGGATCGGCCGTCCGGCCTTGGCGATCAGGGAGGGGTTGGTGGTGACGCCATCAATCAGGCCGGTGGCGGCGAGATCGGCGAGTTCCTTGGGGTCGGCAGTATCGAGAAAGATTTGCATGGCGCTCTCATAGCGGGATTCAGCGCCGCGAACCCCCGACGACGCGATTCGGTCACAGCTTGGCGCGATTCCCCGGCTCCTGACGCGTCTGGCGGGGTGACGGGCGGCGGAATCCCGTTAAGAGCAAGCCAAATTTCCGCGCCAGGAGAATCCTGATGGCAGACGACGCCTCCGCAGTGATCGGCACGCGCCAACTGGCCAACGCTATTCGCGTGCTGTCCATGGATGCGGTCGAGGCCGCCAAGAGCGGCCATCCCGGCATGCCGATGGGCATGGCCGACGCCGCTACCGTATTGTTCTCGAAATTTCTGAAATTCGACGCGTCGGCGCCGCATTGGCCGGATCGTGATCGCTTCGTGCTCTCGGCCGGCCACGGCAGCATGCTGCTCTATGCGCTGCTGCATCTCACCGGCTATCAGGACATGACGCTCGACGAGTTGAAACATTTCCGCAAGCTCGGTTCGAAAACCGCCGGCCATCCCGAATACGGCCACGCGAGCGGGATCGAAACCACGACCGGCCCGCTCGGCCAGGGGTTGGGCAACGCGGTCGGCATGGCAATCGCCGAAGCGCACCTGCGCGCGCGTTTCGGCGCCGATCTCGTCGATCACCGCACGTACGTGATCGCGGGCGACGGCTGTCTGATGGAAGGCATTTCGCAGGAAGCGCTCTCGCTTGCGGGCAAGCTCAAGCTCGGCAGGCTCATTGTGTTGTGGGACAACAACGGCATTTCGATCGACGGCGCCGTCAATCTCTCCGACATCACCGATCAGCGCGCGCGGTTTGAAGCTTCGGGCTGGAAGACGCTCGCTTGCGATGGCCAGGACGCCGCTGACGTCGAGCGTGCGCTGAGCGAAGCGCAAAATAGCGACAAGCCGGTTCTGATCGCTTGCAAGACGACGATCGGCTACGGCGCGCCGAAAAAGGCCGGCACGAAATCAGCGCACGGCGAAGCGCTGGGCACCGAGGAAATTGCCGGCGCGCGCAAGGCGCTGGGCTGGAATCACGCGCCGTTCGAAATTCCTGATCCCATCCGCGTCAGTTGGCGCGCGATCGGCGCACGCGGCGCGAAAGCGCGCGCGGCGTGGGAGCAGCGTCTGGTGAAAGCCAGGCAGAAGGGCGCGCTCGAAGAAGCGCTATCCGGCGAAATTCCCGAAAAGGCCCGTAAGGCGCTCGCCGCACATGCGCGCAAGGTTTCAAAGGACAAGCCGGCTTTGGCGACGCGCGCATCTTCCGGCGCGGCGCTGAACGCGATCTTCGCTGCCGCGCCGGGGTTGATCGGCGGCTCAGCGGACCTCACCGGCTCGAACAACACGTTCGTGAAAGACACGCCGATCTTCAACGCCGAGAATTACGCCGGCCGTTACATTAATTATGGCATTCGCGAACATGGCATGGCCGCGGCGATGAACGGCATGGCGCTGCATGGCGGGATCGTCCCCTATGCCGGCACATTCCTTACCTTCGCGGATTATTCACGTCCTGCGATCCGCCTCGCAGCGCTGATGGGCATTCGCGTCGTGCATGTGATGACGCACGATTCCATCGGCCTCGGCGAAGATGGCCCGACGCACCAACCGGTCGAACATCTGGCGGCTTTGCGCGCGATCCCAAACCTCTACGTGTTCCGCCCGGCGGACGCAGTGGAAACGGCGGAGGCGTGGGACGCAGCGCTCTCGCTGAAGGCTGCGCCGAGCCTGCTCGCGCTCTCGCGGCAGGCCGCGCCGGCGCTACGCACCAGTGCAACGAAGAACAAAGTTTCGCTCGGCGCCTATGAGCTTTTTAAGGCCGAGGGCGGCGGCCCCAAAGTCACGTTGTTCGCCACCGGCACGGAAGTCGCGATCGCCGCCGCCGCGCGCGATATATTGCAGGATAAGGGCGTGCCCACGCGCGTGGTTTCCTGCCCGTGCTTCGAATTGTTCGCCGCGCAGGACGATGCCTACCGCGCCAAGACCATCGGGCGCGCGAAAGTGCGCATAGGCATCGAGGCGGCGATCCGCCAGGGCTGGGATATGTTCCTCCGCCCGGACGATCCGTTCATCGGCATGCACGGTTTTGGCGCTTCGGCCCCGGCCAAGGACCTCTACGCCCATTTCGGCATTACTGCTGAAGCGGCGGCAAACGCCGCGCTCGCCCGGCTCGGCCGGAAATAGCGGCGGCCTCCCGCCGGGAGGCAAGCATGGCGCAATCTTCGGCTTTGCTGGTCAACGCAATCGGGTTTGGCGCGGCGGTTTGCTCGATGGCGAGTTTCGTGCCGCAAATCCTCAAGCTGGTGCATGAACGAGATGGTGCCGGCGTTTCGATACGCATGTATCTGATTTGCGTTTTCGGTTTCAGTCTATGGATCGCCTATGGCGTGCTTTCGCAATCGTGGCCTGTCGCCGGCTCCAACGTGGTCAATCTGCTGCTGGTGCTGGCGATCCTGGGGCTGAAGCTGCGTCTGGACCGGTAGGCGCATGCGCGGCGGCGGCGATCGCGCCGGCTAGAAACATCGTCGCCACCCACCATTCCTGCCAGGGCGCCCAGGACAGGAACGCAATCGGGGTGAGGGCGGCGATCGTTCCGGTCGCGGCGGCCGAGCCGGCTACGTCGCCGCACAGCGCCTTGGCGCCGTTCCATGCAAGCAGGCCGAGCGCGCCGGCTGCGAGCGCCGCGCCGACAAAACCGGTCTCGAACCATATCTGCAGCGCTGCATTGTGCGTGTGCTGCGCGGTTATCGTAGAGCCGGCGAAATCGAAGGACAGCGCGACATCGCGAAACGAGCTGAAGCCCGAGCCAAACCAGGGGTGGGCGGCGATGTATGGCAGCGTCTCGCTCCAGATCGCCACCCGCATGGCCCATGATGCCGGCAAGTGCGCTTGCGCCAGCGCAGGCAGGGCCAGGGCGGAGATCGCCGGCGCGAGCAGGATAAAGGCCGCAACTGCGAGACCCGCGACGCGAAAGGCGCGATGTCCGAAGATGGTCCCGGCCAGAAAGCCGCCGGCGCCCACGATCATAGCCGCTACGTTGGCGTCCATGTTGCTGTTGAGCGCGAGGATAAAGACGGCGAGCAAAAAGACGGCCGCGCCCCAGCGCGCGAGGGCGCCGCGCCGCCACATCAGCCCGGCGATCGCCCAGGCCGTGACCACCAGGACGGTGACGCCCTTCATCGGTGCGCGCATCAGCAGTTCGATTTGGGCGTGGGGCTGAAACAAGCGCGTGATCGGGGCTCTGCCGAAGATTTCTATCGCCCCCACAATCGCGGCGGCCAAAGCAAATCCAATCGCGGCGGTCCGGACTAAGCCGCTGTCGCGCGCTTCGGGCCGCCACACAAAAGCGGCGATCAGCAACAGGCCAGTCAAAAAGCCGCCGGCCATGTGACTGGAGGTTCGCGCATCATAATGCGGCGCCCACAGCATGCTGACTTGCGCCCATAGAAAAAACGCCGCGAGAACGCCGAGGCCCAGGCCGCCGCGGCGTGCAAGTTCGGGCAAGGCGCGCCAGGGCGCGGCAAGGACGCCGACGACAGCCCAGAGCGGCGCCAGCGCAAGCGCCCCCCCAATCGCCGCGGGTACGGAAAGCAGGAAGCCGAACGCGATTGCGCCGGAGCGGACGGTCAGCGCCTTCTGGTCCTCGATCTTGCTCACGCCCACTCCGCAAATGCGGCCCCGACAGGCGCCCGATCTGCTGCCCCAAAGGCTTGGCCTTCGCCAGCGCGCGCGTTGTCGCGCCGTCCAAAGGCTAAATTCGACCAACCGGAGGCGTCCGCCCTGGCCGCCACGGTTAGCCTATCGCCCGGCAGGTCAAGGCTTAACTTCGCCATTCCTTGCCCGTAATGAGAAGCGATGAAAGTGGTGCTGTTCTATCTCGCCATCGCCGTGGCCGCGGCGGCGATGATCCTTTTGTCGATGGGGCAGGCGCTGACGCCGGCGCTTCCAGCGCCGCAGGCCGGCGTGCTGCACGAGAGCGACCTTCATTTTGACGCCAAGGCGTTGGCTCACTTCGCGCCAAGCCCGGCCCATTACACTTACGTGAACCAGGAATGGCTCGCCGCCCCAACGGGGCTGCAGGTCGCGACGAAAAGAACCTGGCGCATGCCACGCCCGGACGCGACCGGCGTGCAATTGACGCTGGCCCCGGAAGTCGGCGCGCGATTGGCCCGCAAGCCGCTGCACATTTCAATCGGCGTGCTTCCGATGAAAGGCGGCACCACGGCGCGCGAACTTGCGGTCAGCGCCGAGGATGGCGGGCCCGTGCGTTGGGTGCGCCGGCCGGTCACCACCGAAAGCGGCAAGCTGGAATTCGATTTGCCCGCGAGCGCCGGGCCGGTGCGCGCGATAGGCTTCTGGCCGTTCAGCGACACGAAGGATTGGTGGTTCGATTTCGGGGTAGAAATCACCGGCGTGGACATAACCGCCGGCTAGCGCGGCGTGGGCTCAGCTTGTGCGGCCCTGGGCTAGCCACTAGAGCTTTGCCAGCAAGTCGGACGGGAAAGCGTGGCCAAAAAGCGCAAGGGGATCGTGCTCGCGGGCGGATCGGGGAGCCGCCTCTATCCGATAACGCAGGCGGTCGTGAAACAGCTTCTGCCAGTCTACGACAAACCGCTGATCTATTATCCGATCTCGGTGCTAATGCTCGCCGGCATCCGCGACATCTTGATCATCACCACGCCGCGCGATCTGGATGCGGTGAGGGCGCTGTTGGGCGATGGCGCGCGCTTTGGCGTGTCTTTCGACTATGCCGCGCAGCCAAGCCCGGACGGCTTGGCCCAAGCCATGCTGATCGGCGCCGATTTTATTGGCGACGATTTGGCGTGCCTGATCCTTGGCGACAACATCTTCTTCGGTTCGGGACTTGAGCAAAAGCTCGCCGCCGCCGCCGCGATAGAAGACGGCGCCAGCGTCTTCGCCTATCGCGTCAACGATCCGCAGCGTTATGGCGTGCTGGAACTCGATCAACAGGGGCGCGCGATTTCGATCGAGGAAAAGCCGGCCGCGCCGAAATCCAATCTCGCGGTGACCGGCCTTTATTTCTACGATGCCGATGTCGTGCGTCTGGCCAGGACGCTGAAACCTTCCAGGCGCGGCGAACTGGAGATCACCGACCTCAACCGCCTCTACATGGAGGCCGGAAAGTTGCACTGCCAGACGCTCGGGCGCGGCTATGCCTGGCTCGACGCGGGCACGCCGGACAGCCTGCTTGAATCGGCCCATTTCGTGCAGACCATCGAGCGCCGCCAAGGCACGCGCATCGCCTGCCTGGAGGAGATCGCCACGCGCCTTGGCTATATCAGCCTCGCCCAGCTTGAGGCGCTTGCCGCGCCGATCGCCAAAAGCGAATATGGCGCGTATCTCATGGGCGTCGTGCGCGAACTTTCAGCATGAAGGTTGTTATAACCGGCGGGGCGGGCTTTATCGGCTCGGCGGTCGCGCGCCATCTGGCCGGCGAGGGCGCCGCGGTCGTCGTTGTCGATAAGCTTACCTATGCCGGCAATCTGAGTTCGCTCCGCGATATCGCGGACTTTCCGTCGTTCAAGTTCGTACGCGCCGATGTCTGCGATGGGGAGGCGATGGCGGGCGTTTTCGCCGCGCATCAGCCTGACGCGGTGATGCATCTGGCGGCCGAGAGCCACGTGGACCGCTCGATCACCGGGGCGGGCGCCTTCATCCAGACGAATATCGTCGGCGCCTATACGCTGCTTGAAGCGGCGCGCGCATACTGGGAAGGCCTTCCCGGCGCGCGGGCCGATGCGTTCCGGTTTCTGCACGTTTCAACCGATGAAGTGTACGGTTCGCTTGGCCCGACCGGCGCCTTCAGCGAAGAAACGCCTTACGATCCGCGCTCGCCCTATTCGGCAAGCAAGGCCGCATCCGATCATCTGGCGCAGGCCTGGCGTCATACGTATGGCTTGCCGGTGCTGATCTCCAATTGCTCCAATAATTACGGGCCCTACCATCTTCCGGAAAAGCTGATCCCGCTCACGATCCTCAATGCGATCGAGAGGCGGCGCCTTCCGGTATATGGAGATGGCGGCCAGGTGCGTGATTGGCTTTACGTCGCCGACCATGCCCGCGCGCTGGCGCTGATCATTGAGCGCGGGCGCGTGGGCGAAACCTACAATGTCGGCGGGCGCAACGAACGGACAAATCTCGCCGTCGTGCAGGCGATCTGCGATCTACTCGATGAGCGCCTGCCGGCGGAAATCGCGCGCCGCGAACTGATCGAATTCGTCGCCGATCGGCCCGGCCATGACCGGCGCTATGCGATCGACGCGAGTAAAATGGAGCGTGAACTGGGCTGGCGGCCGGAAACCGCCTTTGAAGGCGGTCTGGCCCGCACCGTGGACTGGTATCTCGCAAACGAATGGTGGTGGCGCCCGTTGCGCGCCCAGGGCCATGGCGCGGCGCGGCTGGGTCTTCTCCAGCCGTCGTAGGTCTGCTGGCGCCGCAAGGCGGGTTCGGATATGGAGCGGCGATGTTCCTGGTGACCGGCGCCGCTGGTTTTATCGGCTTCCACGTGGCTTCGCGCCTGCTCGATCAGGGCATCGACGTTCTTGGGGTTGATACGCTCAACAGTTATTACGACCCCGCGCTGAAGCAGGCGCGCCTGCAACGCCTGGAGGATCGTCGGGGCTTTGTATTTTCGCGCTGCGATATAGCCGACCATGCGGCGCTGACCGAAGCCGTCGCCGGCGCCGGTCTCACGCACATCATTCATCTCGCCGCGCAAGCCGGCGTTCGATATTCGCTGGAGGCGCCGTTCGCGTATGAGCGCGCCAATGTCGCCGGGCATTTGTCCGTGCTCGAACTGGCGCGAAACACAAAGAGCCTGAAACACCTTGTCTATGCCTCGTCTTCCTCCGTGTACGGAGACCGGAGCGACGGCCCGTTTCGCGAGACTGACCGCTGCGATGCGCCGCGCTCGCTCTATGCGGCGACCAAGCGGGCGTGCGAGCTGATGAGCGAAACCTACGCTCATCTCTATGGCATTCAGCAGACCGGACTGCGGTTTTTCACGGTCTATGGCCCGTGGGGCCGGCCGGACATGGCGTATTGGCGCTTTGCGGAAAACATTCTCAAGGGCGAGCCGATCACGCTCTATGATGAAGGCGCGCTGGAGCGCGATTTCACCTATATCGACGATGTGGCGCCGATCTTGGTGAAGATCGCAGCGGCGGCGCCTCCGGAAGCCCATTCCATCTTCAATATCGGCAATTCAAAGCCGACAACGGTCTCGCATCTGGTGGACGTTCTTGAGCGCGCCGCCGGCCGCCCGGCGATACGCCACTATGCGCCCGCGCCGAAAACGGAAGTGGCCTCCACGTTCGCCGATCACACACGCGCTTCGGTGCAATTTGGCTTCGCCCCGCGCACGACGATCGATGAGGGCGCCCCCGAGTTCGTGCGCTGGTACAGGGACTTTTACCGCCGCTAGAGCAGATTCACCTTAATCCAGGTCATAGCCTGCTGCGGCGAAGAAGTTTGCGCACTCGGTGTTTGTGAAGGCGGTGATCGCTTCGGCGACGGCGTCCCAAAGACCATCGACAGTTCGCTCGGCGGCTTTGCGCAGG
>DASZPV010000223.1:0-16242 GCA_035549875.1 Caulobacterales bacterium | reverse complement strand
GCCCTGCTTCGTGTTTCGGTCGAGTCTGGGAAACAGCCCAAGCGGAATCTCGGCGCACGCGCGAGATTTGCACAACTAAGGCAACATTTTAGCGTTGAGGTGATATGGTTAATGAACCGTTAACCGCAACAACGCCGCTTAGACCAAACGCCATTACGATTCGCAACCCCGAGGACACTTCGCTCGCCGAAATGCGGAAATGCGGGGACGCTCACCGGTTAGCGAATCCGGGGACACTCGCCAAATTCGGGAAGGGTAGGTTCAGTTACTCAAGATCGCGCGCGATGCGATTGGCGAGAGACCCCGCGCGCCGTGCGGGAAAAGTTTACGCTTATCGCTATGGTTTTTGCCCGTGTCCCCAAGCGCGCCAACGCGCTGCGATAAAGTAATCCGACCGGCCTCACAACGACCTTATGATGCCCGCATGAACCGCGAGCCCTTTTCCCTTCAGGACGCATGGCAACACGTTGGCGATCTCTACGCCACGATCGTTTCGCTATTTGGCGCGCCGTTCGAGATCGCGACGCAGCTCATCCTGATGCGGCAGAACCGGCGCGATATTCTTGCATGGCTCGGCCCGGTGGAGGCGCTGGCGCGGCGGCTGTTGCTGCTGAAAGCGCTGACCATGCCGAAGCCGAACGACGCGCCGCCAAAAGCCTTGCCGGGGCGCATCGTGATCGCGTTCGCCGACCGGCAGATTGAAGACATCCATCCCGATTCAGTAAAGTGGCGCGTGCGCTTCAACGTCATGCCCCTAGGCGCAATGAGCCGAAAACCTCGCACAGAATCCGGTGCCGCACCCCGCGCAGACCAACGCGGCGGCGCTGTCAATTTCAACGCCCTGCCGCTGGCGCGCCGCCTGGAAGCGCTGCGCCGCGTGCTGGAAAATCCGCAACCCGCGCTCGCGCGGCTCCGCCGCCTGCTCGCGACCAAGCGCGAAGCGGTCGAAGCCGCGTTCCGTCCTTACCGCCCGCCCGCCAACGCCGTGCAAAGCGCGCTCAGCGATGTGCAACGGGAGATCGATCTTGCGCTCAACACGAGTTGAAGCGCCCGCAAAAGCTGATCGTCCGCACACGAGCGCAAGCCCGTGGCTATCGGCGCTTCCCTCTCCCGCGTGCGGGAGAGGGGCAGGGGTGAGGGAGTTGGCGCAGAACTCGACGTCAGCAGAACGTGCCCTCATCCGTCTCGCGCCTGCGGCGCGATACACCTTCTCCCGCACGCGGGAGAAGGGCTAGCCCCGGATCAATTTCTGCATCGGCTCGAACAGCTTCTCGTTCGCGGCGAGGATCGAGCCGGTTTGCATGAAATCGCCGCCGTCGAGTTCGCGGACGAAGCCGCCGGCCTCGCGCACGATGATGGCGCCGGCGGCGATGTCCCACGAGGAAAGATCGCGCTCCCAATAGGCGTCGAGGCGCCCGGCGGCGACGTAGCAGAGATCGAGCGCGGCCGAGCCAAACCGGCGCAGGCCCGCGGCGCGGGCGTTGACGCGGGAAAGTTCGGCCTCAAATTGCGCGCGGCGCGCTTCATCGCGCAATGTGGCCGGGGTGACGCCGGTGACCACAAGCGCCTCGGCGATGTCCTTGCGCGAGGAAACGCGCAGGCGCTTGGCGTTCACATAAGCGCCGGCGCCTTTTTCGGCCCAGAACATTTCGTCCTTGATCACGTCGTAAACCACGCCGGCGACCAGTTCCTTGTCGCGCTCAAGGCCGATCGAAATGGAAAAGTGCGGCACGCCGTGCATGAAATTCATCGTGCCGTCGAGCGGATCGACGATAA
Organism: Caulobacterales bacterium; assembly: GCA_035549875.1. GTDB lineage: Bacteria > Pseudomonadota > Alphaproteobacteria > Caulobacterales > Aquidulcibacteraceae > JAKFWI01. Next base: position 14,466 of record DASZPV010000223.1, on the reverse strand, counting down.
AGCGATGCGTCTTGTCGCTGCCTTCGACGGCGCCGCGCTCTTCCATGAGAAAACCGTAGCCGGGGCGGGCTTTGCTCAATTCCTCAAACAGAACCTTTTCCGATTTGTGGTCGGACGCGGTGACGAAATCGCCGGGCCCCTTGCGCGAAACCTGAAGGTTCTCGATTTCGCCAAAATCGCGCGCCAGGCCTTTCGCGGCCTTGCGCGCGGCAGCGATCATCACGGTCAGAAGCGCGGAGGTTTGCGGCATGGGGGCGGGGTAACAGGCGCGTGCCGCGCGAGCAAGCGCCGGGGCTAAAACAAGCGAATCCGGATGGCAAAATCGTCACGCCAGGGCCGTCGCAAAAAGATCGTAGAAGCGCTTGACGGCGTCGGCGGGGCCGGCGGGATGGCGCCAGACGCCGGCGGATACGGCGAGGAAATCGGCGCCGGCGCGAATCAGCGGGGCGGCGTTGTCCAGCGTTATGCCGCCGATGGCGACGCAGGAGGTTTCCATCGTCTGCGCCCAGATTTCCAGCGTTTCGATGTCGGCGCTGATCTGCGCGTCTTTGGTCTCCGTTGGATAGAAGGCCCCGAACGCAACATAATCGGCGCCGGCTTCGGCCGCCTCCATCGCGAGGTGGCGGGAGTTGTGGCAGGTGACGCCGACGATTCTGCTCTCGCCGAGGATCGCGCGCGCTTCGGCATAGGGCGTATCGGTTTGGCCGACATGCACGCCGTCCGCGCCGAGTTCGGCGGCGAGATCGGGGCGGTCGTTGAGGATGAAGGCGGCGCCCGCATCCTGCGTGATCGGCATCAGCACGCGGGCGGCGGCGCGGACGGCGTCGTCGCTCGCGTCCTTGATGCGCAATTGCACGGCGGCGACATCGCCGCCGGAGAGCGCGGCTTTGAGATCGTGCGCGAACGGGCCCGGCTGGAAATCGGGCGGGGTGATCAGGTAAAGCCGGCAGGCAGGATTTTTCATCGCGCGCTGGATTGGGCTAGGTTAGGATCGAGCGCAAGACGGAGGGGGCGGACATGCGGATTTTTCTGATCGTGGCTTTGGCGTTGCTGGCTGCATCCTGCGAGACCATGTCGCCGCAGGCGTGCCAGAGCGCCGATTGGCGCGCGCTGGGCGAAGTGGACGGCGCGGCGGGCGCGGCGCTGTCGAAATACGAGGCGCGGCAGAACGATTGCGCCAAGGCCGGGATCACCGCCGATTTTGCCTCCTATTCCGTCGGGCGCGATTATGGATTGCAGACGTTCTGCCAGCCGGCGTCAGGCTTCCGCGCCGGGCTGAACGGCTATGCCTATGCGGGCGTGTGCCCCGGCGCGATGGAAGCCGATTTCATGTCCGGCTACCGCGACGGCGCGCGGGCCTATGCGGCGCGGCAGGAGTTATCGAGCGCCGAGAGCGCGGTTTCCTCGGCGCGCAGCGAACGCGACCGTCTGCAGGACAAGATCAAGGCGTTCGAGGAAACGCTGCGCAGGCCCAGCGCGACGGACGCGGAAAAAGCCGAAGCCCGCAAGCGCATCGGCGAAGTGCAGGACGACCTGCGCCGCGCCCGCGATCGCATCCGCGACGCCGAAAGCGACCGCGACCGGGCCGGATATGCGCTCGATCGCGTGCGGTTCGATATCGGATCGCGGTGGGGGAGTTGGTGAGATATTTGCTAAAGCAAGATGCTTGACAACGTAGAGGTTGTATTCAAAATTTCGCCCAAAGCAGGGGGGCGGGATGAAGGCGTGGGCTATCTGCGCGAGCGCGATCGTGCTTGCCGGTTGCACGACGACGGCAACCAAAGTCGCTACGGTCAGTTTTGAAAAGCCCGGCGCGGGCTCGACGATTCTGCTTATGAAACCGGACATTACGCTTGCCGCGCTCACCGCCTCTGGCGTGGGCGAACCCCGCGCCGACTGGATGGCGAGCGCCTCGCAAAATCTGTCGGCGGAAGCCAGGGAATTCGCGCAATCCAAGGGGCTGCAAGTCAAGGAGTTCGATCCGGCGGCGGCTGAGGATCAGCGCGTGCAGCAGGTGATCAAACTCAATTCGGCGGTCAGCCAGTCGATCCGGATGCACGCCTATGCGCTCGCCCTGCCCTCCAAAACAACGTTCGACTGGACGCTGGGCGATGGCGCAAAGTCTCTCGCCGATCGGGAGGGCGCTACTTACGCGCTGTTCATCAACGGCAGCGGCACATATTCGACTGCCGGTCGGGCGATGATGCAGATATTTGCCGCGGCCGCCGGCGTCGGCATAGCCGGCGGCGGACAGTCCGTGTTCGTCTCGCTCGTCGAACTGAAGACGGGCCGTGTGATGTGGACGAACGCCGTGCTCGCCGGCCCGAACGATATGCGCAAACCGGAAGGCGCCGATTTACTCGCCAAATCGTTATTCAAGGACGCGCCGCTGTGAAACGGCGGCGCGGCTCCTGCGTGCTGTCCGCGCTGGTCCTCGCCGCCGCAACGTTCTCGGTCGCCGGTGCGGAAGAGCGGGAGGTGGGCGCGCGCCCCGCGGCGGATTCGCCTGAGGCAGGGCTCTGGGTTCTGTCGGACAAGGCGGAAAGCGAAGCCAAACGGTCTGCGGAACTCAACACCTCTGCCGAACTGCGCGAATATGTTCGCTCGGTCGCCTGCAAAGTGGCGGCAACGCATTGCCCGGAAATTCGCGTCTATGTGTTTGATCGGCCGTTCTTCCAAGCGTCCATGGCGCCGAACGGCTATATGGAAGTGTGGTCCGGCTTGATGCTGCGGGCCGAGAGCGAGGCCGAACTGGCGTTCGTTCTGGGCCATGAAACGGGCCATTATGTAAATAGCCATAGCTGGCAAAGCCTACAGGCCGTGAAGTCCAGGGCCACCGGCGCGATGTTCGCCACCGTACTCATTGGCGTCGCTGGCGCGGTGGCTTCGGTCAACGCCGGCTCGGCAGCCGCAGCGAACGGCGGGTCGGCGGCGAGTGCAGTCAACTCCATCAACAGCGTCACGTCAGGGCTGATCAACGCGGTGTACCTGGGAACGGTGGCTTCGCTGTTTTCGTTTAGCCGCGAGCACGAAACAATAGCCGACGCATTCGGCTATGACGCAGCGGTAAAAGCTGGATATCAGCCTTCGGCCGGCGTGGCGCTTTGGCAGCGGCTCATCGATGAAACCGCCGCGTCGGATTTTCCAAAAGTGCGCAACGGTCAGGCGCGCACCAGCGTGTTTGACAGCCACCCGGTGGCCGCCGATCGCGTTGCCGCACTCAACAAACTGGCTGGCGATCAGACAGGCGGGGAGGAGGGCAAGGCGCGCTATCGCGCGGCGATCCGGCCGTTCCTTGGCCCTTGGTTGCGCGATGATCTGCGCCGCCGCGACTTCGGGCAGAGTCTATTCTTGATCGACCGCCTGGGCGCCGGCGGGGAAGATCTCGGCGTTATCAATTTCTATCGCGGCGAAGCCTTGCGCCTGCGTCGCAAGGACGGTGATGCAGCGGCGGCCGAAGCGGCCTATCGCGAAGCGATCCGCTTTGCCGACGCCCCGCCCGAGACATGGCGGCAATTGGCCGATTTCGCCGAACGGCGCGGCGACCACGCCGAAACCGCGCGTCTTCTGCAAACCTTCCTCGACAAGGCGCCCAACGCCGGTGATGCGGCGTTTGCCCGTATGCGGCTCGCGCGGGCGCTCGGCGCGCCGGCGCCGGAAGTTGCGCCGCTTGCCGCGCCAGACCCCGTCGCGCCGCCGGGCTCGCCGGTCCCTGTCGCCGTTGCTCCCTCTGCCGTCTCCGCCGCGCTGCAAGCTGATCTTTCTATGCCAACTGCAAATGGAACGAGGCCATGAACAAATTTGTCCCCGCGCTCAGAGCCGGCCTGCTGTTGGCTTGCCTCTCAGTCCTGTCGGCCTGCGTCAGCATCACGGCCGCAAAAGGAACCGTGCCGCTTGCGGCTGGGGGTTATTCGATTGCGCTTGAACAGACGTGGTCGGATGTGACGGCGCTCTACGGCGCGCAAACGCCGAAAGCGCGCGTACTGACGCTCGACGGCGTATTGCTGGACAGGCTCTATCTCATCGGCGGCGTGGGGCCGGGCGCTTCGATCGTCCGCTCGCCATTGAAGGAAAGGCCCTCTCCCGTGATGCGCGCCGATCTCAGCCTTACTGAGCAGGTGGAGTTCCTCACGGATTCCATTTCAGCGCTGGGCTACAAGCGAGTGGAGAGCACGGGCGTGCGCCCACAGACATTCGGCGGCGCCGATGGCGTGCGCGTGGATTATCGCGCCCAGACCGCCGAGGGATTGGAGATTGGCGGCACAGCGCTGCTCGCGGTGCGCGCGGGCAAGCTCAATGCAATGGTGTTCCTGGCGCCGCAGGAATATTACTATCCTCAAAACATCGAGAAGATCGAAGCTGTATTCCGCTCGGCGACGTTCGGGAAATAAACAGGCCCGGCTGACGCCGGCCGGGCCGTTTGTTTTCTGAGCGAGGCTTAAGCCGCGCGCACTTCCAGTTTTTGTTCCCAATCGCCGAGGCTGGCGAGGCCGTTCATGCGGGCGCGGTGCAGGAAGGCGGCTTGCGCGGCGGGGACGTTTTCCTTTTTGCCGCTCCAGGCTTTCTGGGGCGCGGCTTGCAGCGCGCGGCCGTAGGAGAAGGTCATCTTCCACGGAAAGCCGCCGATCTTGTTCATCGCATCCAGATGCGCAGTGGCCAGTTCGTCCGACTGGCCGCCGGAGAGATAGGCGATGCCCGGCACGGCGGCGGGCACGGTGATCTTCAGGCACTCGATGGTCTTCTGCGCGACTTCCTCGACGCTCGATTGCTTGCCGCATTTCTTGCCGCAAACGACCATGTTCGGCTTCAGCACGATGCCTTCGAGCATCACGCGCTGCTCGAACAATTCCTGGAACACGGTCTTCAGCGTGAATTCGGTGACTTCAAAGCAGCGCTTGAGATCGTGCGCGCCATCCATCAGCACTTCGGGCTCGACGATCGGGACGATGTCGTTGGCCTGGCAGAGCGCGGCGTAACGGGCGAGGGCGTGGGCGTTGGCCTTGATCGCGCCGGGCGTGGGCACGCCGTCGGCGATGTCGATCACGGCGCGCCATTTGGCGAAGCGCGCGCCGCGCTCGTAATATTTCGGCAGGCGCTTGGAGAGGCCGTCGAGCCCCTTGGTGATCGGCTCGCCGGAAAAGCCAGGGAGTTCCTCGACCCCTTCATCGACCTTGATGCCGGGAATGGCGCCGTTATCGGCCATGATCTTGACCAGCGGCGTACCGTCGGCGGCATTCTGCCAGATGGTCTCGTCGAACAGGATGACGCCGGATATGTATTTCATCGCCTCCTTGGCGCGGAACATCAGCTCACGGTAGTCGCGGCGGTTGCTCTCGGTGTTTTCCACGCCGATGGCGTCAAACCGCTTCTGGATCGTGCCGGTGCTTTCGTCGGCCGCCAGAATGCCCTTGCCCGGGGCCACCATGGCTTCCGCGACCTTGTTTAACGCATGGAGATTCATCGTCCCGTCACCCCTTGAAGATTGCTGCTTCCCACCGGAAGCAAGGTTTATTCCGCCGGATGGGCCTTGGCCGCGTCCTCGGCCTCGCGCTGGCGGCGATAGCGGCGCGCGTCCGACCGGGCGCCCCATTCGATCAGGGCGGCCAGAAACAAGGCGCCGGCCAGCGTCGCCAGATAGGGTCCCCAGCTCTCCATCAATCCTCCAGCGTCGCCAAATAGCGCACGGCCTGAAGGTGTAAAATATAGGCTATCAAGCCAGACACTAGAATTTTAATCACGGCCAGCGACGAGACGTCGCCGACAATGATGGGCTGGATGGCGCCCACCGCGCCGAACCCCAACCCAATAGCGTTCATGCTGGCGGCGCGCAGCTTTGTGCGCTCGTTGCGGGCGGCCTTTGAAAGCCCGTGAAGCATCGTGCCTGGCACCCCACATTGATCTTAACGCACCGGATCAGGCTTTCAACGCCTCCACGCCCGGCAGGGACTTGCCTTCCATCCATTCGAGGAAGGCGCCGCCGGCGGTTGAAATAAATGTGAAATCGTCGGCGGCGCCGGCCTGGTTGAGGGCGGCGACCGTGTCGCCGCCGCCGGCGACGGCGATCAGCTTGCCGGCGCGGGCGCGCTGGCCGGCGGCGCGGGCGGCGGCGAATGTGGCCTGATCGAAGGGCGGCGTTTCAAACGCGCCGAGCGGGCCGTTCCAGATCAGCGTCCTGGCTTCGTCCATCGCCTTGATGAGCGTCGCGACGGTTTCGGGACCGGCGTCGAGGATCAGGTCGTCGGCCGCGACATGGGCCGTGTGAACGTGATGGTGCTGCACGTTGGCGCGAAACTCCTTGGCCGTGGCGACGTCGCCTGGCAGCAGGATGTGACAGCCCGATTGTTTGGCCGCCTCCATGATCGCGCGCGCGGTATCGCAAAGATCGCGCTCGCAGAGTGATTTACCGATCTCGATGCCCTTGGCGTAGAGGAACGTGTTGGCCATGCCGCCGCCGACGGCGAGCATGTTCACTTTCGCGACGAGATTTTGCAGCAGATCGATCTTGGTCGAGACCTTGGCGCCGCCAACGACGGCAAGCACCGGGCGTTGCGGATCGCCGAGCGCGCGGTCGAGGTAATCGAGTTCGCGTTCCATGCTCTTGCCGGCGTAGGCCGGCAGAAGATGCGCGAGCCCTTCGGTGGAGGCATGGGCGCGATGGGCGGCGGAGAATGCGTCGTTGACGTAAACATCGCCGAGCTTGGCCATTTCGGCGGCGAGCGCGGGATCGTTCTTTTCCTCGCCGGCGTGAAAGCGCGTGTTCTCCAGCAGGATTACGCCGCCGGGCGGCAGCGCGTCGATGGCTTTGGCCGCGTCGGGACCGATGCAATCATCGGCGAAGGCTACACGCGCGCCGAGCAGTTTTTGCAAAGCCGGCGCGACCGGCCTCAGCGACATTTCCGGCACGCGCTTGCCCTTTGGCCGGGCGAAATGGGCAAGCAGGGCGATTTTCGCGCCCTGCTGACGCAGCGCCTCGATGGTAGGCAGCGCGGCGCGCAGGCGGGTGTCATCGCTCACCGCGCCGTTCGCGATCGGCACATTAAAATCGACGCGTACGAGAACGCGCTTGCCGTGCAGGTCGGCGTCTTCCAGGCGGCGGAAGGGCATGCGATCTCCGATTATTCCGGCCGGCCAAGGAAATCCATCTTGCCGAGACCCACGCCGTTATTGCGCAGGATCGCGTAAGCGGTTGTGCAATGGAAATAGAAGTTCGGCAGCAGGAACGTGTTGAGATAGTCGAGGCCGGTAAAGTTCATTTGGCCGTTCGGAAATTTCAGCACCACTTCGCGCTCTTCCGAACCGTCGATGGCGGAAGGATCAACGCTTTCGACGTAATCGATCGTCTTTTGCAGGCGATCCTTGATCTCGGCGAAGGTGGTTTCGGTGTCGGGGAAGGCGGGCGCCGTCTGGCCGGCAAGGCGGGCGGCGCCGAATTTCGCTGTATCGGACACCGACTGAAACTGGCGCATCAGCGGATGCATATCCGGCGCGAGGCGCGCTTCGAGCAGCTTTGGCGCGTCCGGCATCGCCTCGGCTTTGGCGATTATAGCGAGCAGGTTTTTCATCATGCGCACCAAAGCTGGCATGCTGGCGTTGTACATTGAGATGGCGGCCATCGGCTTTTCCCTAAGATTATGGTTGCGCCGGCTCTCAGTTCAGCGGGCCGATGAAGTCGCGCTTGCCGAGCGGCACGCCGTTATGGCGCAGGAGCGCGTAGACTGTCGTTACGTGGAACATGATGTTCGGCATGGCGAACTTGTTCATGTAGATCGCGCCCGGCTGGGTCTCGGTCGTGGTGGGCGACGTGCTGAACGTGATCTGGCGGGTTTCAGCGCCGTTCAGCGCCTCGGGCTTGATCGCCGTGAGGATGTCGATCGTGCGCTTGATCAGCGCGCGCGCCGCATCGAGATTCACCGGCCCGCGTTCGTAATCGGGCGGCTCTTGGCCGGCGAGTCGGCAACCGAGGTTCTTCGCGAACGTGCAGGCGATGAAAATCTGCGCGCCAAGCGGAAACATATCCGGCGCCAGGCGCGACTGTATCAGCACGTCGATGTCGAACTTCTTCTCGGCGGCGTAGGCCTCGGCCTTGTCGAGCATGGAAGAGACATTGTTCAGCGCGCGGATGCATGAGCCGACGCTGCAATCATAGATCAGCGAATTGGTCATTGATAACTCCCGGATAATGCTCTTCCCAAAACGTAAGCGCCCGACAGAAATAGCGCGACGAGCGCAATCGATAGCCCGGCTGTCGCCGCCAGTTTCGCGATCCCCATTCCAGCGATCTGCGAAAGCCCGGCGCGCCGATTCCAAATCCAATAGGCGATCATCGTCGCGGTGAGCGCGGCGATTGCCCAGATCGGCGCCCGGAGCCAGCCCAATACGCCAGCGCAAAGGACAAAGCCCAGTTCGATCGCCGCATTGAGGACGCTCGGCGCGCGCGCCGCCACGTCAGATCAGCTTCGCGAACGCGACTGCGGTGTCGCTCATGCGGTTGGAAAAACCCCATTCATTGTCGTACCAGGAGAGGATCGAGACGAAATTGCCGTCCATCACTTTTGTCTGGTCCATGTGGAAGATGGACGAGCGTGGATCGTGATTGAAATCCATCGAGACGTTCGGCGCGTCGGTATAGCCGAGGATGCCCTTGAGCGGGCCGTCGGCGGCCTTGCGGATCGCGGAGTTTATTTCTTCGACGGTCGTGGCGCGTTTGGCGACGAATTTCAGATCGACGACCGAGACGTTCGGCGTCGGCACGCGGATCGAGATGCCGTCCAGCTTGCCCTTGAGTTCCGGCAGGACGAGGCCGACGGCTTTGGCGGCGCCGGTGGAAGTCGGGATCATGTTCAGCGCCGCGGCGCGGGCGCGGTAGAGATCCTTGTGCATCTGATCGAGCGTGGGCTGATCGTTGGTGTACGAATGGATCGTCGTCATCATGCCGCGCTCGATGCCGACGGTTTCGTGCAGCACTTTCGCCACCGGCACGAGGCAGTTGGTGGTGCATGAGGCGTTGGAGATAACCCTGTGATCCCTGGTCAGCGCCTGATGGTTGACGCCATAGACGACCGTGAGATCGGCGCCGTCAGCCGGCGCTGAAACGATCACGCGCTTGGCGCCGGCGTCGAGATGGGCGGCGGCCTTGTCGCGCGTCGCGAAAATGCCGGTGCATTCCATCGCGATATCGACGCCGAGGTCCTTGTGGGGCAATTCGGCCGGGTTGCGGATGGCGGTGGCCTTGATCGCTTGGCCGTTGACCCGGATTGTGTCGCCCTGGACGGTCACTTCGGCCGGAAAGCGGCCGTGAACGCTGTCGAAGCGCAGCAGGTGGGCGTTGGTCTCTACCGGGCCCAGATCGTTGATGGCGACGATTTCCACGTCCTGGCGGCCGCTTTCAACGACGGCGCGAAGCACATTGCGGCCGATTCGTCCAAACCCATTGATCGCAACCCGTACGCCCATAAATCTGCTCCCTGAGGGCCTTCAGCCTGCAAAAAATGCGCCCGAACGGGCTTTGGGCCGTTGAAGAAAGAGCGCTGTTTAGGCAGGTTCCGCTCCCCCGTCCACAGCGCCGGCAGGGCGAAAGGTCGCTCATCTCGGCCCGGCGCTATAAGGAACGCATATGGCAAAGCAGAAAGTTTCCGCAAAGGAAGACGACAAGCTCGTCGAACAGGCGTTTGCGGCGCTTGAATCCGAACTGGATAAATTGGGCAAGGCGCCGCCCGATCGCGCCGCATTGAAGGCCTCGGTCGCGCGCTTGCGCGAGGCTGTCGGCAAAGTCTGACCGCGCCCGAGCATACCTTGAGCGCAACGCCGGGCGGGCCTACCTTAGCGCAGGGCGGTTGCTGCGGCGTTCGAGAAGCGCAAGCATCTCTCGGGCCGTACATTCTCTCCAGGGAGCTGTCCCTGGCCTGGACCCTGGTCCGGGTCATATGGCGCCCACCTAGCGTGCTAGGGTCTGAGGGGATGAGTCGCATTCACGGCGCAGGCGGCGCCGCCCGATTAACCAGATGAGCGAGGACGCGCTGGACAGCCGCAAGGCGATGGCGCGCCAGGCGGCGCGCGCGCGGCGTCTGGCTGGGGCAGATCCGCAAGCGGCGCATCTTCTCGTTCGGGCATTTCCGCCCAGCCTTGCCGGCCTTGGCATCGTGGCCGGTTATTGGCCGCTGGGATCGGAGATCGATCCGCGGCCGCTCATGCTGGCGCTGGGCGAAGCCGGCGCGCCGCTGGCGCTGCCGCGTGTCGATGAGCGCGACGGGCCGTTCACCTTTCGCCGCTGGCGCGATGGCGATGCGCTATCGCCCGATGCGTTCGGCATCCTTTCGCCGCTGCCGGAGTCCGAGGTGGTGAAGCCGGCTGTAGTGTTGACGCCGCTGCTGGCGTTCGACCGCGCAGGGCGGCGGCTGGGCCAGGGCGGGGGCCACTACGACCGTGTGCTGGCGGCGCTAAAGCCGCAGGGCGTGCTGGCGGTGGGGCTGGCCTATGCGCTTCAGGAAGCCGACGTGCCGGCCGGCCCGCTCGATATGAAACTCGACTGGATCATTACGGAACGCGAGGCGATCAAAGCGCAGTCATGACCATGTGGCGCTCGATCCTTGCGCCCGGCGCGCGCGGCAGCGAGGGCGGCGCGATGATGCGCGATGACGAGCACGATTATGGCGCGCGCATCAGCCTCGAACGCGGCGGCGCTAACGCACCGTTCGCCATCACCTGCGGCATCTATGGATGGATGATGCACACCCGCTTTTTCGCCGCGGAGGCGCAGGCGGACGCCGCCTTTGGCGCGATGAAAGCCGATTTGAGCGCGATCCTTGAGGCTCTGCCGCTAAAGGGTGAGGCCGACGAGGCCACCAAGACGTCCGCGTCGATGGCGGCGATCAGCGCTTTCGTCGATAAATTTCCCTAAGACCGGCGCGCCCTTCCGTTCTTTGCGCCACTTGGCTAGAAGCCTCGCCTTCGAGGAAATCATGGCCGGCCATTCCAAATTCGCCAACATCCAGCACCGCAAGGGCGCGCAGGATAAGCGGCGCGCGATGCAGTTCACCAAGCTGGCGCGCGAAATCCAGGCGGCGGTGAAGCTCGGCGGGCCTGATCCCGGCTCCAACGCGCGGCTCTATCGCGCCATCGCCGCGGCGCGCGCGGAGAGCATGCCGAAGGACAATATCCAGCGCGCGGTCGATCGCGGCGCCGGCGGCGGGCAGGAAGATTACAAGGAAGTGCGTTACGAGGGCTTCGGCCCCGGCGGCGTCGGCGTGATCGTCGAATGCCTGACCGACAATCTCAACCGCACCGCGGGCGATGTGCGCTCCACCTTCGTCAAGAACGGCGGCAATCTAGGCCAAACCAATTCCGTCACCGTCGGCTTCAATCACATCGGCGAAATTCGCTTCCCGCTTTCCGCCGCCAGCGAAGACGCGATGATGGAAGCGGCGATCGACGCCGGCGCCGACGATGTCGCGATCGAAGGCGAGGAGCATGTGATCACCTGCGAGCGCACGGCTCTGATCGAAGTGTCGCGCGCGCTCGCCGCGAAATTCGGCGATCCGGCCAGCGCCAAATTCGTCTGGCGCGCGCAGAACGAAGTGCCGATCTCCGGCGAAGCCGCCGCCACGCTGATCAAGATGATCGGCCTGCTCGAAGACCTCGACGACGTACAGACCGTCTACACCAATCTCGATATCTCCGAAGACGAGATGGCGAAGCTGGACGTGTGATGGCGAAATCAACATCACAGCTAGGTCACTTAACTAAAGTTGATCCGCGTCTTGCGTGGCAGCATGAGGCTGGCGACTTTACTCCGTGGCTTGCCCAAGAAGAGAACTTTCAAATTTTAGCTGATGCTCTGCACCTATCGGATGCAGTTGTTGAAGCCGTTGAAAAGAGCGTCGGTGATTTCTCGGCAGACATAATTGCGCGAGACCGAGACGGAACGGTTCTCGTAGAAAACCAGCTAGGGCAAACCGATCACACTCACCTTGGTCAGATTATGACTTACCTTGCGGGCCTCGAAGGTGCGGTGAAGGTGGTGTGGATATCGACCAAAATTCGGGATGAACACAGGGCGGCAGTTGACTGGCTGAACGCCAATACATCCGACGATTACTCGTTCTTTGCGGTCGAGTTGGAGGTTTATCGCATCGGAGATTCTCCTGCAGCTCCATACTTTTATGTTGCCGCCAGACCCAACGACTGGAGTCGGCACGCCAAGGCCAGAACGAGAGAGATAGCCGAAGGCGCCGCGACAGAGAGGCAGCAGCGCTACATCTCCTTCTGGTCCGCGATTGCCAAGGAATTGGCCAAACACGAGCCAGCATATTCATCGGCGCAGCCACCCAAAGACCATTGGTGGTCGATCGGCATCGGCCGCACTAACTTCTCACTGACCATAATTGCCGGGATGCGCGATCAATGGATCGGAGCGGAGGTGTTTCTGCATAAAGACGAAGACAAGGTGATCTTTGATTTCTTCAAGGCCCAACAGGAAGCAATAGAAGCTGAGTTTGGAGGCGCGTTGGACTGGGAGCGGCTCGACGGCCAAAAAGGGTCTCGAACCGCCGTTAGGATGCGAAATGTCGACCCATCAGACGCAAACCGCTGGCCCGAGTACGCTGCTTGGTACGGCAGCAGGATCGTAAAGCTCCGCCAATGCTTTGCGAAGCGTATACGTGACCTCGATATTGAGGCTTTGAGGCAAGCCTCCGGGGCCGACCAACTCTAATGGCCGGCAAAGCAGTGCTTGGCATTGAAAACGGGATGTTCTCGCACGGCGCGGCGCCGGTGTTCGAGAATGTCACGTTCATGCTCGATGACTCGCGCACCGGGCTGGTCGGTGAGAACGGCGCCGGCAAGACGACGCTGCTGAAATGCCTGACGGGCGAGGCCGATCTGAATAGGGGGCAGATTGTCCGATCCAGCTCGCTGCACTTTGCCTATCTGGCGCAGGACATTCCCGACGAATTGCAGAAGCTCACGGTGCGCCAAGTGCTGGAGCGATCTCTCTCGCGCGTGCAATCGCACGACGACTGGAAGATCGACGTCCTGCTCGATGAGATGCACATCCCGTATGAGGATGGCGAGCGGCTGTTCAGCACATTCTCCGGCGGCTGGCAGCGGCTGATGCTTATCGCGGCGGCGACCAGCCTGGAAGAGCCCGATATTCTCATCCTCGACGAGCCGACCAATCACCTCGACATCGCCCATCTCAATCGGCTCGAAGACTGGCTGCTCAACAACACGCGCGTGCCGATGCTGATCGTCAGCCACGACCGCGAGTTCCTCAACAAGATCACCAACCGCACGATCTTCCTGCGGCCCGACGGCGCGCACGTGTTCAAGGCGCCGTTCGCGCAGGCGCGCGAGGAATTGCTTCAGCGCGACGAAGCCAACGCCAAGCAGCGCCATCTCGAAGAAAAAGAGATTGACCGGCTGCACAAGATGGCGATGCGCTACAAGGCCTGGGGCGTGCTCAATTCCAATTTCCACAAACGCCAGAAAGCGACGGAAAAACGCATCGACCGGCTGCAGGCGGAACGCACCGACGCTTACGTCGCAAAGGATCGCGAACTGAAACTCAGCGATACCGGGCTGGAAGCAAAAGTCGCGCTGCGGCTGGAAAATCTGACGGTGACGACGCCTGATAAATCGCGCGTGCTCTACAAGATCGAGCGCCTGCTGATCCATCCGGGAGACCGCATCGCGCTGCTCGGCGCGAACGGCGCCGGCAAAACCATGCTGCTCAACGCCATCGCCGCCGCCTACGACCCCAAGCGCGAGCATTACGACAGTCTCTCGCCGATCCGCTTCAGCCCGTCAGCGAAAACCGTGTTCTTCGATCAGCGGATGAAGCAATTGCCGCTCGATATCACGCCTTTGGCTTACGTGACGGACGGCAATGTCGTCAGCCGCTCCAACGCCGCCGCGGTTCTGGCGAAGGCGGGTTTTTCATACGAGCGCTCGCAAAACCCGATCAAGGGCTTGAGCTATGGCGAACGCTCGCGGCTGATTTTCCTGCGCATGCGCCTGCTGGCGCCGAATTTCTACCTGCTCGACGAACCGACCAACCATCTCGACATCGAAGGCCAGGAAGACCTCGAAACGCAGTTGGAGGAAGCCGAAGTCGCCTGCCTGTTCGTCAGCCACGACCGCTTCTTCACCCGCAACGCCGCAACGCGCTTTATGGAAATCCGCAACGGCAAGCTCGTGGCGATCGAGGATTCGGACGAGTTTTTCGATCGGCAGAAGATCGCGGCTTAGCGAAAACAGAACGCGCCGCAAAGCCAGCCGGCCTTGCGGCGCGCCCCTGGCCGTCGGTTAGCGAGAAGCCAGCGCCTTGCTTTTGGCTGACGCGTTCTCACCGCGTTTGACGGACTCGGCGTAAGCAACCAGAGCCGGCGCCTTTGCCTTGACTACGGCGTTTTTCACCGCTTCGTCCTCGCATTCGCTGTCGAAAATATAGCCTTGTGCGCGGAGCAGACT
>DASZPV010000222.1:0-10248 GCA_035549875.1 Caulobacterales bacterium | reverse complement strand
GATTGGCCGATACATAGCGGATTTTGCGGTTCTTAAGGCGCGTCTCGCTATCGAGCTTGATGGTGCTATTCATCGGCTGAGCGCTATCGAGGATGCTGAACGCGATCAGGCATTGGCGCAGCTTGGTTGGAACGTCCTCCGGATCGATGCCAAAATGGCGTTTGCGCCGGGCGCTATTCAAACGTCGGTGCGGCGTCGCCTGATAGAACTTGGGGCTTATCCAACACCAGCCGGGTGGCAAGGTCTGCCGGACGCATGGACAGTCTCACCACCAGCGGCGGTGGGTCACCCCACCCCGGATGCCGCGCATCCGACCCTCCCCTCGCGGGGAGGGTGAACAGCGCCCATGTAGATCATATGGACGGGCTTTATCATTCGCGGGTGCTGGAGCTGGCGGCGGATATTTCGCGCGTCGGGCGGCTGACCGCGCCGATGGGGTCGTCCACGAAGGTTAGCCGCGTGTGCGGGTCGACCGTTACGGTCGATCTCAACGTATCAGACGGGAAGATTTCCGATCTCGGCATGGCGGTCGAAGCCTGCGCGCTGGGCCAGGCGGCGGCGGCGATCCTGGCGCGCCATGGCGTCGGCGCCAGCGTCGAGGAGATCGTGGCGGCGCGCGACAGCCTCAAGGCGATGATCAAGGAAGGCGGCCCGCCGCCGGAAGGGCGGTTCTGGGAACTGCGCCATCTGGAGGGCGTCCGCGACTATCCCCCGCGCCATACCAGCACCATGCTGGCGTTCGAAGCGGCCGTCGCGGCGATCGAACAGGCGCAGACGGCGCTGGCTCCCGCGAGCGGGCCGGGCTAGGCTGCGCCAACAAAAACGGGGGAGGCGCGCATGTTTCGGCTTTTATCGACGTTGGTGCTGGTCGCGGCCGTAGGCGCGGCGGCTTATTTTACACGGCCGGGCGAAGTCGCCATGCGCGAGGGCGCCAATGCGATCCTGAGCGATCCGCAGAATGTGTCCCAGGGGCTGCAAGGTCTTGGCGCGACTCTGACGGGTGATCGCGTGTTTGCGGATTATTACGTCGGCACGACCTACGCCGTGAACCTTGGCGACAAGCCGGTCGTGCAATGCTGGGGCGCGTTCACGAAAGTCAATTGCGCCCGCAAAACCACCGAAAGCGCCGCGCCGAAGTAGGCGCGCGATTCAGGCGTTCTTGGAAATAGTAAACAGCGCGGCGAAGCGCTCGAAATTCTCGGTGGAGAGTTTCATCGGGTCGTAATCAGGCTCGGGCACGGGCTGCACGACGTCCCAGTGCTCGGCCATCTTGCCGTCCGCGTCGAAGCGGAAAAAATCGGCGACCACGACCATGGTCAGCAATTTGTGCAAGATGACGAAATCGCCGCAGGAAAAAATCTGGATCGGGCGCCAGATTTTCCGGTTCGGCCGCTTCCAGGCGATCTCGCGCAGATAATGGCGCAACCCCTCGTGGCCCTGGCCGATGCCGTGCGTGTGCTGGATGTAAGTGGGCGCCATGAGCTTGTCGATCAGCGAGAGATCGTCGCCGTGGATGCAATTGCCGGTAAACTCCAGCACCGCCTTTTCGTTGGCGGTGAGGTCGGTGCGTTTCCAGGGATCGTACGGATTGGGCAGCATGGCGCAGGCCATAGCAGGCCATACGCACGAGTGGAACGGTCCGATTCCCGGCTCGTGCGTATAAGGGTGATGGAAAGACGGTTTCTGCAAAGCCTCATTGCGCTGGTCGCGTGCGTGCCGGTGCTGGCGGGCGGGGCGGGCGTGCTGCTCGGCCCGGCGCTGAACGGCGTGGCTGAGGCGACCGCGACGGCGGCCAGCCATTTCCGCTACCTCTCCGGCCTGCTGCTGGCGATCGGGCTTTGCTATTGGAGCTGCGTGCCGCGGATCGAGGCCAGGGGCGAACGGCTCGGCCTGCTGACGCTGATCGTGTTCATCGGCGGGTTGGGGCGGGCGTATAGTCTGGTGGCGACGGGTTCGCCCTCGGTGTGGCATCAAGGCGCGCTGGCGATCGAACTGGTTATTGCGCCTTCCGTTTGGCTTTGGCAGCGGCGCGTTGCGGGCAAGACGGTTTCGCGATTATAAGGCGCCCATGCTTGCTCTCTTGACCACGACTACCAGCTAGAGCCGGCGGCGCGGGATCGGGCGCGCCGCAGCGGCGGCGTGCGGCCCGGTCGTAACTCCATTACAAGCCGATCCCATGCGCCCTTCGATTCCGGCCCGGCTCTGCCTGGGGCTGATCACGCTGTACCGCTACACGCTCTCGCCGTTCATCGGCGGGCATTGCCGCTATCTGCCGACCTGCTCGCATTACGCGGGCGATGCAGTGCGCGCGCATGGCGCCTGGGCGGGAAGCTGGATGGCGCTGGCGCGACTTTGCCGCTGCCGGCCCGGCGGCGCGCGCGGCTATGATCCGGCGCCGGCGGTTTTGCCAAAGACGCGTTGGTGGGCGCCGTGGGATTATGGCGATTGGCGCGGGCCTGCCGCTCCCTCAGTCGGCTCCGCCGACAGCTCCCCCGTAAACGGGGGAGCATTAGAACAGAAGCACTCCGATGCAGCTTAAATTTCCCGATGGAAACGTGCGCGATTACCCGGATGGCGCTTCGCCCTTCGATGTCGCCGAGAGCATTTCCAAATCGCTTTCCAAAAAAGCGCTGGCCGCAAAGGTCGGCGGCAAGCTTTACGATCTGAAGCGCCCGATCAACGCCGATGCGCCGATCGCGATTTTGACGCGCGACGATCCCGAAGCGTTGGAAATCATCCGCCACGATACAGCGCACGTTCTGGCGCAGGCGGTGCAGGAGCTATTTCCCGGCACGCAGGTCACGATCGGCCCGGTGATCGAGGACGGGTTCTTCTACGATTTTGCGCGCGCGGAACCCTTCTCGCTCGACGATCTGCCGAAGATCGAAGCAAAAATGCGCGAGATCGTCGACCGCGATCTGCCGATCATCCGCGAGATTTGGAAGCGTGACGATGCGATCGCGTATTTCAAGGGCATCGGCGAGCACTACAAGGCCGAGATCGTTTCCGACTTGCCGGCGGACGAGGAAATCTCGATCTACAAACACGGCAATGAATGGATGGACCTTTGCATCGGTCCGCATCTGCCGAGCACAGGAAAACTCGGCAAGGCGTTCAAGCTGACGAAACTGGCCGGCGCGTACTGGCGCGGCGATCACCGCAATCCGATGCTCCAGCGCATCTACGGCACGGCGTGGCGTACGCAGGAAGAGCTAGACGCCTATCTGAAGCAGATCGAGGAAGCAGAAAAGCGCGATCACCGCAAGGTCGGCCTCGCGCTGGATCTGTTCCATATCCAGGAAGAGGCCAAGGGGATGATCTTCTGGCATCCAAAGGGCTGGACGCTTTATCGCACGCTGCTGAACTACATGCGCCGGCGCATCGAGGCCGAAGGCTATGTCGAGGTGAAGACGCCGCAGATCGCGGATAAATCCCTGTGGGAACGTTCAGGCCACTGGGAGAAATTCCACGACAGCATGTTCATTTCGGAAACGGCGGAAGGCGAGGTGCTTTGCGTGAAGCCAATGAACTGCCCGCTGCACATCCAGATTTTCAATCACGGCCAGCGTTCCTATCGCGAGCTGCCAATCCGGATGGCCGAGTTCGAGGGGCTGCATCGCTGCGAAAGCTCCGGCTCCACGCATGGCCTGCTGCGCGTGCGCCAGATGGCGCAGGACGACGCGCACATTTTCTGCACCGAAGATCAGATCGTCGAGGAAAGCCGCAAGTTCGTGGAATTGCTGAACTCGGTTTATGCCGACATGGGCGTGACTCTGCATTCGGTGAAGCTGGCGCTGCGGCCGGAAAAGCGCTTCGGCACAGAAGAACAATGGACGATCGCCGAGGATAAACTTGAGCAGGCCGCGAATGCGGCGGGCGTGCAGGTTGAGCGGATCGAAAACGAGGGCGCGTTCTACGGGCCCAAGCTCGAATTCCACCTGCGCGATGCGATTGGGCGGACGTGGCAATGCGGCACGCTGCAACTCGACTATGTGCTGCCCGAGCGGCTGGATGCTTCGTATGTAGGCGAAGACGGCGAAAAGCATCGCCCGGTCATGCTGCACCGGGCGATCTTCGGCTCGATCGAGCGCTTCCTTGGCGTGATGATTGAAAATTACGCCGGCGCGTTTCCGCTCTGGCTGGCGCCGGTGCAGGCGGTGGTGGCGACGATCACCTCCGACGCCGATGACTATGCGCGCGAGGCGCTCGCCGCGCTCAAGGGCGCCGGGCTGCGCGCCGAACTCGACGTGCGCAACGAAAAGATCAATTACAAAATTAGAGAGCATTCATTGGCGAAGGTTCCGGTGATCGTCGTGGTGGGGCGAAAAGAAGCCGAAACCCGGCAGGTTGCGCTGCGCCGTCTGGGCGGCGAAGCGCAGACGATCGTTGCACTCGACGAGGCCGTCTCCGCAATCGCGCGCGAAGCCCTGGCGCCCGATCTGGCCCGCGGCAGAGTCTGAACAATGAACCAATCGCCGCTGGCCGAAGATCATTTCTCACGCGCCGGCGGCGCCGTCTCGGTGGCGTTCGCGGCGCTGCCGTTTGCGGCGGTCGCGGGCGGGCTCGGCCTTGCGCCGGCAGCGGTGATCGCCGGGATCGTCGCGGCGCCCTGGCAGCGACTGGCGCGGGCCGCGCGCGAAGGCGGCTTCGCCTTGCTGCTGTTCGCCACCTTTCTGGGCTGGTGCGCGCTGTCGCTGGCCTGGTCTTCCCAGCCCTTGCCGACATTTCTGCCCACGCTGGCGTTCGGCGCGCTGGCGATGCTGCTGGTTCTCGGCGCCGGGTTTGAGCGGACGGCCGATCTCAATGTGGCCCAGCGCGCGGCGCTGGCGGGGCTGGCGGTATCGATGGCGCTGATCGCGATCGAGATCGGTTGCAATTATCCGGTCGGGCGGGCGATCGCCCCGCCGGCGCCAGGCGGGGCGGGCTACGCGCGCGAGATCGAAACCGGCGCGCTCCAGGCATTCGCCGGCCGCACGCTGGCGCTGGTTGCGCTGTGGATTTGGCCGGTGGCGGCGATGCTGCACCGCTACCGTTGGCCGGGCTGGATCGGCATCGCGCTGATGGCCGGAGGGCTGGTGTGGCTATGCCGGGCGCTTCCCAATATTGTGATCATGGCCGCGCTGGCGGTTGGGCTTGTTCCGGCGCTGCTGGCGCTGCGCTGGCCCCGCCGGGTGGTGACGCTCACCGCCGTCTCGATCGCCGCGGGCCTGGTGGCAGCGCCCGGCGTTTCCCCGACGCTGGCCGTTTTCGCGGGGCAGGCCTGGCGGGCGGCGACCGGCGGCGATCCCCCTTTCGCGCTGCTGGCCCGGGTGGACACCTGGTCCTACGCGACCGGCCTGATCCGTCAGAAACCGATCTGGGGCTGGGGGCTCGGCGCTTCCCGCGCGTTTGACGAAACCCATTCAATTGTAGGGTTTTCGACGCCCTACCTTCCCGGCAGCCCGCAAAGCGCGCCGATGCAGATATGGCTGGAGACCGGGGCGGTCGGCGCGGTTCTGGCGGCTGCGGCGCTTGCCGCGCTTGGCCGCCGCGCCGGCGACGCCCTGGCCGAGGACCGTCCGGCCGCCGCGGCAGCTTCCGGGGCGCTGGCCGCCGCCTTTGTGATCGCGGCGCTGGGCGAATTCAGCGTCTGGGCGATCTGGTGGTGGGCAGGATTGGCCATCTGTGCGGCAATGGTGCGCGTATCGCGTCGAGCGCCTTGAATTTGGCTCCAGTTAACGGGAGGATGGGGTGTGTCTTCCGAAGCCTCTCGCCCGCGCGTCGTCGCGGCCCAAACGGGTCTGCGCGTTTCCGCCATTATTGCGGTCGGAGAATATATCCCCTCGCTGGATTCCACGATCCGCGCGGTGCTGAATGAGCCGTGGATCGATGAACTGATCCTGGTTGACGCCGGAGCCAATCCGGGCGCCGCCTCGCGCCTGCGCGGCTTGCAGGCGGATCGGCGCGACGTGCGCTTCCTGCAGGGCGGCCCGATGAACCTGGCGCAGGCGCGCAATCTGGGCGCCAAGAGCGCCGCCGGCCGCTGGGTGCTGTTCCTTGATCCGGACGTGGTCGTGCAGCGCGGCGCGGTCGAGCGCCTGGTCAAGGCCGGGCGGCTGGCGCGCGCGCCGTGGATCGTCGGCGGGGCGTTGTCGGACACGAATGGCCGGCGCCGCGGCGTCACGGCCGGCGCCCGCGTGGGCCGGCGGCCGACGCCGGTGGAGCGCGTCGATGGCGGCTTTTTGCTGACGCCGCGTGCGGAATTTATTTCGCTTGGCGGCTTTGACGAAGCCTATCGCAGCCATGGCGAGACGCGCGATCTGTGCAAGCGCGCCCGCGCCGGCGGCGGCTCGGTATGGCTGCAACCGACAGCCGAGGGCGTGGAGTTTGAAGGCACGCGCGTGAAAAGCCGGTCGGCTGACGCCGCCGCGCGCATCGATGGCGCGGCGCGGTATCTTGGCAAATTCGCCCGTTCGCCGATTGAGCGCGCGTTCGTGTTCGTGCTGGCGCCGGTGTTTATTGCGGCGGCGGCGCTTCGGGCGGCGGCGATGGCGGCGTTTCACCGGCGATCCTGAGCACCCGTCCCGGCTGTAGGCTGACGCGGTCGCCGTTCGAATAATCGAGCCCTTCCACAGGCGGCCCTGCCGGCGCGAACGCCCAATTGCGCACGGCCAGGGACCGCTCGAACGTTTCGCGCTCGCGCCCTTCCACGATCACCGCCTGTCCGGGGAAGGCCACGCGCGGCGCGTCATTGCCCTTGGCCAAAACCGTATCGGTGCGGGTGAGGAAGATGAAACTCGGCTCGTTATAGCCAACGGATGTCAGGCGCGGCCCGTTCGGGTGCAAGCGCGGATGCAGGCCCGCGCGCATCAGCGCGTCGGAGGCTTCCTGGCTGACGAACAAGGTGCGCGCTTCCGGCAGGATGCGCTCGCGCGCGGTGACCGCGAAAACGATGCTGGCGGCAACGCCCGCGGCGGCGGCGAGCGCCGGGCGCCGGGCTGAAACCAGCAGCGCCAGCAGCGGAATGAAGAACACCGCCATCACCAGTGCGGTCTGGATCGCGCGCCGGCTGCCAGCGCCGGCGTCGCCCGGCATGTAGGTGGAGGCGTAGGCGCAGATGCCGCCAAGCACGACCACACCGAGCAGATAAAGCAGCGCGCCGCCGAGGCGCAGTTTTTTCCAGTCCTGCTCATACGCCGTGACCAGCCCCGCTCCGGCGAGCAGCGCGAGCGCCGGATACGCCGGCAGCGGATAATGCACGAGCTTGGTCGGCAGCAGTTCGAACACGATCCACGTCGGCGCCGCCCAGGCGATCAGGAACCGCATAGCGGCGGAGACATCGTCCTGACGCGGCGCCTTGATCGCGCGCCACGCAACGCGCGCGGCGGCTGGCAGGCCGATCGCGATCGGAAACGACAGTAGCGGCAATAGCAGCAGATGATAGCCGGGCGGGCCGCCATGGCCTTCATCGCCGCCGACGACTTTCCTGCCGAGATCGCCGCCAACCGCGTCGGCGAAGAACTTGCCATTGGTCGCCGCGCCGATCGCGATGAACCACGGCAGCACGATCAGCGCCGCGATGAGCGGACCGGCGGGATGGACCAGCGGCTTCATCCACGCCGCGCGCTTTTCCCAAAACCAGAGTGTGGCGAGGCAAAGCCCGGCGACCATCGGCGTCACCGGCCCCTTGATCAAAATGCCGAACGCGATCGCGGCCCAGAACAGCAGGGCGTAGAGCCCGCCCGCATCTTCGCCGGCCAGCGTGCGCAAACCCAGCGAACGCGCGCCGACATTGCGTGCGGCGGAATCGGTCTGGCGCAAACGCGCAAGCGCGCCCATCGCCAGCGTGGTGAAGCCGCAGAGCGTGGCGTCGGTCTTGGCGATCATCGCTTCGGTTGAGAGCAGCACGCAGGCGCCGAGCAGGCCGGCGCCGAGCAATGCCGCGCGCCGGCCGACCAGCGCCGTGCCGCCCCAAAGGCACGACCACGCGGCGAGCAAGGCCCCGGCTGCGGAAACCAGGCGATAGGCCCATATCTCGCGCGCCTCGGGCTTGGAGAATAACGACACCGCCGCACTTTGCAGCCAGTAGATGCCGATCGGCTTTTTGTTGCGCGGCTCATCCTGCACGGCGATGCGGACGAAGTCGCCGCGTTCGAGCATCTGGGCGCTGGCCTGGGCGAAGCGAGCCTCGTCGCGGTCGAGCACCGGCAGGCGGAACACCCCCGGCAGGCCGGCGGCGAGCGAGATCAGCGCGACGATCACATAAGCCCGCCAGCCGCGGGCCATGCGATCAAGAAGGTCCGGGCTGGGCGAGTCGGGCATGGCGGTAAACTAGAGGGGAAACACACGGCCTGCGAGGGGAACGGAATAGCGATAGGAAATCTGTTGCTTCTGTTGGGGGCAGCGACTTGGGCCGGTTCTACCGGACAGCCCGCAAAAGCTGATTCGCCTGATGCAGCCGACTAAGGCGGTTACCCTGTTACAGCCTTGATCTGGCGCCAGGCCCAATGTATTCAATATGAATACTGAGGCAGTGATGGCTACGACGTCTCTTTCTCTCGGCTCACACTGGGAGAAATTTGTGAAGCGTGAAATCGCCAGCGGTCGCTATGCGTCCGCCAGCGAAGTAATCCGTGCGGCGCTTCGCGAGCTTGAGGAACGGAGCAAGCGGCTGAAAGCGCTCCAAGATCACCTCGCCGAGGGCGCCCAACAAGCGCGTCGTGGCGAGTTTGTGGACTTCTCCGCGGACGATGTTCTGAATCGCGCGAAGAAGCGTGCTTCAAAGATCGACAGGGTTTGAGCGGGTACCGTCTCACCCCGCGGGCGCTCAAGGATTTGGACCAAATCGCGGATTACACGCTTGCCCAATGGGGCGAGCATCAGATGGAAAAATACTTGTCCAACTTGGCCACGCGCTTCCAGTGGCTAAGCCAGAACCCCGGAGTTGGTCGACTTCGCGACGAAGTAGGTCAAGGCTATCGAAGCTACCGCCAAGGATCGCACTTGATCTTCTACATCGTCGAAAACGATGTCGTGGCCATCATCGGGGTCACATGGTTCCATGGATATCGACGCCTATTTCCAATCGATCGATTGAATCTAGCGGACATGCCAATGACCGGCGCTGGCAAGTTTGGCGCGAACGTCAGCGATTGGACAAAGCCCAGGAAAGCGCTGTCGCCGCCGCTCGCTGCCACGCGTAGCGCCGCGGCGGCTTTGGGTCCCGTGATCGTGAGGCCTTCGAGAGGTGAGGCGCCCCTGTCTCTTCCGTCCGCAGTGGGCTAAGAGGCGGTCCCTTTAGCGGCAGGAACGGCCCGGTTGCAGGAAGCTATCGAACTGAGCGTGGTGGTCCCGGTCCATGATGAGGCCGGCAACGCCGCCGATCTGGCGCGCGAGATCGCCCGGGCCCTGGAGGGCCGCTCCTACGAAATGATCTTCGTGGACGATTCCAGCCGCGATGAGACGCGCGCCGAGCTGGCGGGCGCCCGCCAGGGCCTGCCGGGCATGCGGATCATCGGCCATCGCCAGAACGCCGGGCAGAGCCGGGCGGTGCGCTCGGGCGTACTGGCCGCGCGCGCCAGCACGATCGCGACGCTGGACGGGGACGGCCAGAACGATCCGGCCGATATTCCCCGCCTGCTCGCCCGCCTCAACCGCCCCGATGCGCCCGCCGGCCTCGGCATGGTGTCCGGCCTGCGCATCCAGCGGGCGGACGCGGCCAACCGGCGCTTGGCTTCGCAATGGGCGAACCGGTTCAGGGCCTGGGTTCTCGGAGACGGGGCACAGGATTCGGGATGCGGCATCAAGGTGTTCCGCAAAGACGCCTTCCTTCGCCTCCCGTATTTTGATCATATGCACCGCTACATGCCGGCGCTGATGCGCCGCGAGGGGTATGGGGTCGAATTCGTGGAGGTAAACCACCGGCCAAGGAAGGCCGGGCGGTCGAACTACACGAATACCGGACGCTTCTTTGCGGCGATGAGCGATCTTTGGGGCGTGATGTGGCTGAAGAGCCGGCTTCGCGATCCAGGCGGGGCGGACGAGTTATAGGCGGGCCCCGCTCTTATTGGCGGGACTTTGGGCGGGAAGCGTGATGGCGAAGAACGATCGCGGGATCGCGCTACATGAGGCGCTGGCTATCAGCAAGGCGGGGCGTCGCCGCAAAAGTGGCGGGCAGCAGCAAGGGGGCGATGCTATGGGTGCGATATTCGGAATTTTCCCGCTCATTCTAATTCCGGTGTTGATCTACAATATCATCGCCTTCGGCGG
>DASZPV010000221.1:0-2707 GCA_035549875.1 Caulobacterales bacterium | reverse complement strand
ACCTTGCGCCCTTGCGCAATCGCCGCGGCGGCGCGCAAATCCTCAATCCGCGCATTGGTGCATGAACCGATGAACACGCGCTGCACCGGCACGCCTTCCAGGCTCTGGCCGGGCTTCAAATCCATATAGGCGAGCGCGCGCTGCATCGTGTCGCGCTTGACCTCGTCTGTTTCGCTGGCCGGATCGGGCACTGTGCCGGTGATGGCGATGGCCTGCTCGGGATTGGTGCCCCAGGTGAGCGTCGGCGCCAGGTGCGAGACATCGACATCGACGACCGCATCCCAAGGCGCGTCGTCATCGGAACGCATTGCGCGCCAATATTGCTGCGCCATTTCCCACGCCGCGCCCTTCGGCGCGCCGGGACGGCCCTTCAGATATTCGAACGCGATCTCATCCGGCGCGACAAGGCCCGCGCGCGCGCCAGCCTCGATCGACATGTTGCAGATCGTCAGGCGCCCTTCCATGGAAAGCGACCTGATCGCCTCGCCGCTATACTCCATCACATAACCCGTGCCGCCGATCGTGCCGATCTGCGCGATCAGCGCCAACACCATATCCTTCGCCGTCGCGCCCGGCGGCAGCGCGCCGTTGAAATTGACGCGCATGTTCTTGGCGCGGCGCGTGCGCAGGGTCTGCGTGGCGAGCACATGCTCTACCTCACTGGTGCCGATGCCGAACGCCAGCGCGCCGAACGCGCCATGCGTGCTGGTGTGGCTGTCGCCGCAGACGATGGTCATGCCCGGCTGCGTGCGCCCCTGCTCGGGCCCGACCATATGGACGATGCCGTTGCGGATATCGCCCATCGCCAGGAACTCGATCCCCGCCGCGGCGACATTCTTCTCCAGCGTCTGCAATTGCAGCCGCGCTTCGGCATCCTTCACGCCGGCGACGCCGAGCGCCTGGCCCTCGGTCGGCGTATTGTGATCGGCGGTGGCGAGCGTGAGATCGGGCCGGCGCACTTTTCTGCCGGCCGCGGCCAGCCCCGCGAAGGCCTGCGGCGTCGTCACCTCATGGATGAGATGAAGGTCGATATAGAGCAAATCCGTCCCGTCCGCCTCGTGGGCGACGAGATGGGCGTCGTAGATTTTATCGTAGAGCGTTTTGCCAGCCATTTGGGCGGATGTAGGCGCGGGAGGCGGAGGCGCGCAAGGGGTCAGGCAGAGCCCTGCACGCATGACTGTTTGAGCTGACGCCCCAAGGGTGTATTCCTCCGAAAACTCGGGAGGGACGCCATGACCTGGCTCGCATTCGCCCTGCTCGGCGCGGCGCTAATCCTACTCATACTAAGCACGCGGCAGCTTTCGCTGGCTGTGCGCGCGCCCATATGGCTCGGCGGTTTGGCGTTGCTTGGAGCCGCCGCATATATCGAGATCGACGAGCCAAGCCACTATGGGCTTGTTCAGATTGTCCGAGGCGCGCTCAATGGCAACCCGCTGTTTGCAAAGGCGCTGTTCGGTGATTTGCCCACCGTCACCGACGCCTTGACGCCAATGTTCGACATATTTTTCGTGCTTGCCGCGTTTCTAAGTATCGTGGCGCTCATAGCATTTACCCCCGGAGAACTTATCGAAAAGCTCGCCCGCCCGGCGATGCTGGCGCTGCTTGGCGCCATGTTCGGCGCCTTTTTCGGCCTCGCCATGGTGTCGGCAGGTTTCGCAGGCTACGTGAAGCATCGCACCTACACATCCATGATTAAAGATGAGGATGTTTATGATGGCGACACGATCCGCATGGATGATTTCTCACTACGGATTGCCGACATCGACGCGCCGGAGCTAAATCAAACGTGCCGCGACGCGACGGGCTCCCTGAGCAAATGTGGCGAAGAAGCGCGTCAACGGCTTGCAGCTATCGTCCGTAACCAGATCGTGACTTGCAACAGACCCAACCTCGCCAGCGAGAAACTTTCTCTCGCGCTGAAGGAGACATTCGGACGACCAATCGTTCGCTGCACACGAATCTCTGACAAAAGTGACATTGGAGCGACGATGGTTCACGAGGGTTTTGCGGATGTATTCCGAGACAAGGACGGAGCCACGGCGACCTATGCCAACGATCTCGCTGCGGCCGTTCTCAACAAAAGTGGCGTCTGGAAGAACTGCACGCTGAAACCCCGAGCTTGGAGAAATGAGCGTCCGGCGCGCGTCGCATTTGAGAACGCAAAATACTCCGACATTGATCAAAAACTGCTTCTTGGAAAATGTCCGTCAGCAGCCGCTAAGCCGCCATCTCCCCCACGCGCTCCATAGCCACCGGGCCGGTCATGACGACGTGGCCGTCTTCGCGCCAGTCGATTTCGAGTTCGCCGCCATCGACGCGGACGGAGACCTTGCGGCCCGTCAGCCCCGCGCGGTGCGCGGCGACGACGGCGGCGCAGGCGCCAGTGCCGCATGCTTTGGTGAGGCCCGCGCCGCGCTCCCATACGCGCAGGCGCATCGCATCGGGCGCGAGGATTTGCGCGAAGCCGACGTTCACCCGTTCGGGAAAGAACGGATCGTGTTCGATCCGCGGGCCGATGATAGCGGCGGGTATCGCGTCGGCGTCCGCCACGAAGAACACCGCATGCGGATTGCCCATGTTCACGCCGCCGGGGCCGGAGAGCACATCGCCGTTCGGCAAGCGCGCAGCGTAATCCATCCGCACCGTATCGGTTTCACGCGCGACCGGAATTTCATTCCAGGCGAGGCGCGGCGGGCCCATATCGATC
>DASZPV010000220.1:0-18068 GCA_035549875.1 Caulobacterales bacterium | reverse complement strand
CTTATCCCACCCCGCAAAATCTCCCATGGACGTGCGCGCTTCCCTCTCCCGCGTGCGGGAGAGGGGCAGGGGTGAGGGCGTTGGCGCAGAACTCAACGTCAGCAGAACGGGCCCTCATCCGTCTCGCGCCTGCGGCGCGATACACTCCCGCACGCGGGAGAAGGCCTTAAGTGGTCAGCGTGTAACGCGCGGCGATCGTCGGCTCGCCGTCCGCGCTTACGCGCCCGTTGCGGATCAGGCGGATCATCTGGGCGAGGACGGAATAGCAGGCCGCCGGGTGCAGCGCCGGATTTACGTCGGCGTACATGATGGCGACCATGGCGGGAATGCGCGTTTGGCCGGCGCGTAATTGCGCGATGAGTTGCGCTTCGCGGTCCAGGCGGTGGGCGATCAGTTCGGTGATGAACGGGCGCGGACTGGTGATCGGGGGCCCATGCGTCGGCCAGAGGGTTGCGAAATCGCGGTCGCGGATTTTTTCGAGGCTGCGGATGTAATCGTCCATGTCGCCGTCTGGCGGCGGCACTACGGTGGTTGACCAGCCCATGATGTGATCGCCGGAGAAGAGGGCGTTTTCTTCTTGCAGCGCAAAGCACATGTGGTCGCTGGTGTGGCCGGGCGTGAAAATGGCTTCGAGCGTGCAGCCGGCGGCGGAAAACGTGTCGCCGTCCGCAATCGCGATGTCGGGCCGGAAGGAGATATCGTCGCCTTCCTCCATCGCCGGGCCGGAAATTGCGCCGGTCTTTGCGGCGATGCCTGAAGCGTAAACTGTCGCGCCGGTGAGCGCGGCGAGCGGGCGGGCCATCGGCGCGTGATCGAGGTGGCGGTGGGTGACGAAGATGTGCGTTACGGTTTCGCCGGCGATGGCCGCTTGCAGCATGGCGAGCTGGCCGGGCTGGTCGGGGCCGGGATCGATCACGGCGATGTCGCCATGGCCGACGATGTAAACGCCGGTGCCGTGGAAGGTGAACGGGCCGGGATTTTTGGAGATCACGCGCCGGATCAGCGGGCTGACCTGCTGGACCGCGCCATAATCGAACTGGATGTCGCGCACGAAAGGGATCGGCATGGGCGCATTAACCGCGTTTCGATTTAGCGCGCAAACCAGGTTGGTCCTGGGCGGCGCCCATTTTGCTCCGCGCCGCTCATGGCCGAGCGGTTAATCGATTCCGGGCTTTATCTACTGGCGCGGGCGTGGGTGGTGTGCGCCGCGCTGATCGCGATTGCGGCGATCAGGATCGTGTCCGACATCGCCGCGCCGGCGAGCCATCCTGAGCTTGTGGCGGTCAGGATCAACTAGCCCTTCGCCACTTGCTTCAGCGTCGGCTTCAGCGGGGTAAGATCG
The DNA here is from genome assembly GCA_035549875.1 of Caulobacterales bacterium. Taxonomy (GTDB): domain Bacteria; phylum Pseudomonadota; class Alphaproteobacteria; order Caulobacterales; family Aquidulcibacteraceae; genus JAKFWI01. The sequence continues at coordinate 16,726 of DASZPV010000220.1, read as the reverse complement.
TACCCCGCGCTGGCGGCCTGTGCGACGATATCGTCGGGCGCGGCTTTGCCGGCGGCGGCCTGGGCGAGGGCCCAGATGGTGATCGAGCGGGCGCCGCTCCGGCAATAGGCCAGGACCGGCGCCTCAGCGCTGGCGAGCGCCTTCATGGTTTCCGCCACCAGCGGCATGGTCGGCCCGCCCGCGAACGGGATGGCGACGAAAGCCATGCCGGCGGCTTCGGCGGCGGCGCGGGCGGCGGCGAGGCTGGTCTGGCCGGGGACTTCGCCGTCAGGCCGGTTGGCGATCACCGTCTTATAGCCGGCGGCGGCCACTTCGCTCATATCGTCCGCGGTCAGTTGCGGGGCCACGGCGAAGGCCGGCGTGACGGGACGGATGTCGGCCATCGGACTGTTACCTTGAAAGACTTGGGGAAAAATGCGCGCCATCGTTGACATGGCGCGCGCGAGAAGAAAAGCTTGCGCGGGCGAGAGCAGCGGGGCGACCGGGCCGATAGATGACCGCACTGGTGTTGCGCCGGCTCCTCGTGGCCATTCCGACAATGTTTTTCGTGATCGCCGCGGCGTTCTTCATGATGCGCGCCGCGCCGGGCGGGCCGTTCGATTCGCAGCGGCAATTGCCGCCGGAGATCGAGCAGCGGGTGAAGGCCGCCTACGATCTCGACAAGCCGGTCGTGCAGCAGTTCGGGATTTATATCGGCAAGATTCTGACCGGCGATCTGGGCCCCTCGCTCAAATACAAGGACAAGTCGGTCGCCGATATTATCGCCGAGGGGTTGCCGACATCGGCGGTGATCGGGTTTGCCGCGATGGTGTTGGCGCTGACGTTCGGCGCGGCGCTTGGCGTGGGCGCGGGGCTGCGGCAGAACCGGCCGCAGGACTACGTGGTGATGGGCCTTGCGCTGATCGGCGTGTGCGTGCCGCCGCTGGTGATGGGCCCGCTGCTGTCGCTGATTTTCGGCGTGCAACTGGGATGGCTGCCGACCTCCGGGCTGTCGCGCGATCAATATTCCTTCCGCCATCTGCTGCTGCCGGTGATCACGCTGGCGCTGCCGCAGATCGCGATCATCTCGCGGCTGATGCGCGCCAGCATGATCGAGGCGATGACCTCGAACGCGGTGCGCACGGCGCGGGCGAAGGGATTGCCGGAACGCGAAGTGGTCTGGCGCCACGCGCTGCCGGTGGCGATCCTGCCGATCGTTTCCTATCTGGGGCCTGCGATCGCCGGCGTGCTCACGGGATCGTTCGTGATTGAATCGGTGTTCCAGCTTCCCGGCCTGGGGCGCCAATTCATCACCGGCGCGCTGACGCGCGATTATACTTTGGTGATGGGCGTGGTGATCCTCTATGCGGGCCTGATCATACTGCTGAACCTTGTGGCGGACATGCTTTACCGCGCGCTCGATCCGCGGGTGCGGACATGAGCGGCGAGGATATTCCGATGACCGTCGCCGCTCCGGCGGAGGCCGAAGAGATCGTCGTCGTCGCGCCGGTCAAGGGGCGTTCGTTGTGGGACGATGCGCGCCGGCGTCTCCGGCGCAATCCGGCTGCGATGGCGAGCCTTGTCGTGCTCGGCGTGCTGGCGCTGCTGGCGCTGTTTGGTCCGCTTCTCTGGGTGCACAAGGTCGATACGCTCTATCGCGACCGCGTGGCGATCGCGCCGACGTGGGAGAACGCGCATTGGTTCGGCACCGACGCGCAGGGGCGCGACATGGTCGCGCGTGTTCTGTTCGGGCTCGGCATTTCGCTGATGGTCGGCGTGGTGGCGACGTTCGTGTCGCTGGCGGTCGGCGTGCTCTATGGCGCCACGGCGGGCTACGTCGGCGGCTGGGTCGACAATCTGATGATGCGCATCGTCGATGTGATCTACACGGTGCCGTTCATCTTTTTCGTGATCATCCTGATGGTCACGTTTGGCTCGAACATCTTGCTGATTTTCGTGGCCATCGGCGCGGTGGAATGGCTGACCATGGCGCGGATCGTGCGCGGCCAGGCGATCGCGCTCAAGCACAAGGAGTTCATCGAGGCCGCGCGCGCTTCGGGCGCATCGACCCGGCAGGTCATCACGCGCCACATCGCGCCCAACGTGCTGGGCGCGGTGGTGGTGTATGCGACGCTGAACGTGCCGGTGATCATTCTGGCGGAAAGTTTCCTGAGTTTCCTGGGCCTTGGCGTGCAGGAGCCGCTGACATCGCTCGGCCAATTGATCGCGGCCGGCGCCAAGGAGATGGACCGCGCGCCGTGGTTGCTGATCTATCCAGGCGCGACGATGTTCATCACGCTCCTCTGCCTGAACTTCCTGGGCGACGGGCTGCGCGACGCGCTCGACCCGAAGGAGCGGTGATGGCTGCTCTGTCGTCTGTCAACGCTGTAACGATGCAGAAAAAGCGCTCTCCATCCCCCTCGTGGGGAGGGATGGGGTGGGGGGAACGACCGATCGACTGGGTGAAACGCGTTTTGCTTGAACGATCTGCGGTTCCCCCCGCCCCTAACCCCTCCCCACGAGGGGGACAGCGCAGCGCCCGCGTCTACTGGACACACAAACTTGCACGCCGTGCGCCGCGGATTTTCGCAGCGGGTTTGTGCCTCGCGCTCGCCGCCTGCGGCGAAGCCAAGCTCGGCATCGACGATCAGAACAAGATCATCGACATCGGTAATACGGCCGAGCCGCTGTCGCTGGATCCGGCCAAGACCACGGGGATCTGGGAAAACAACATCAACGGCAACATGTTTGTCGGCCTCTTCACCGAAGACGCCGGCGCGAACATTATTTCGGGCATGGCCGAGCGCTGGGAAACCAGCGCGGACGGATTGACGTGGACGTTTTTCCTTCGCCACGCCAATTGGTCAGACGGCGTGCCGGTCACGGCCTACGATTTTGAATTCGCGCTGCGCCGTGTGCTCGACCCCAAATCGCTCTCAGAATATGCGGCCATTCTCTACACGCTAAAAAACGCCGAGGCGGTGAATGCAGGGAAACTGCCGGTCTCGGCGCTTGGCGTGCACGCGATCGACGAGCGCACGCTAGAGATAACGCTGGAGCATCCGGCGGCCTATCTGCCCGGCATTCTCAAGCACCAGATATCCTACCCCGTGCCGAAGCATGTGGTGGAGCGTTGGGGCAACGACTGGATCAAACCGGCGCATATCGTAGTCAACGGCCCTTATACGCTGGTGAAATGGTGGTCGAACTATCTCGTGCACTTGCGCAAGAACCCCGCGTTCTATGACGCGGCGAGCGTGTGCCTGCGGGAATTGTTCTTCTATCCCACCAATGACTCAGACGCAGCGGTGCGGCGAATGGAGAGCGGCGCGCTGGCGTGGAATACGACCTATTCGCCGTCCAAGACCGCGCTCTTGAAAAAAAGCCTGCCGGGCTATCTGCATGAAGCGCCATACATGGTGTCGGATTATTACTCGATCAACATGACGCGGCCGATGTTCAAGGATGCGCGCGTACGGCGTGCGCTGTCGATGGCGATCGACCGGGATTTCATTATCCGCATTCGCGGCGGCGGCCACGCGTCCTACCAATTCGTGCCGCCGCATATGCCGGGCTATCCGCAGGGCGCGCGCGCCACATGGGCGGACACGCCGCTTGCCGAACGGCGGGCCGAGGCGCGCCGGCTGCTGGAAGCGGCTGGGTATGGCCCGAACAAGCCGCTGAAATTCGTCCTTTCTCACCGCAATACACGGGACAATCCGCGCATCGCCGTTGTCGCGCAGGCCGATTGGCATGCGATCGCGCCGTGGGTGCGCGTCGAACTGCGACCGACCGAAGTGCAAATCCATTACGCCAACATGCGGGCGAAAAATTTCGACATCGGCGATGGCGGTTGGGTTGGCGATTATCCGGACGCGCAGACCTACCTCTATCTCCTCGAAACGCGCACGAAAGAGCAGAATTATCCTGGCTATTCCAACCCGCAATACGATGCGCTGATGACGCAATCGAGCAACGAAAATGATCCGGCCACGCGAGCCGATCTCCTCCGTCAAGCCGAGCAGATGGCGCTCAACGACGACCCGATCATTCCGATCTATCTCGAAAACTCAAACAATCTGATCAGCCCGCGCATTACGGGCTTCGTCGATAACGTCGAAGACATCCACCGTGCGCGCTGGATGTGCATCGGGAAGTAGCGGCGCGTCTCACCCTCCCCGCGAGGGGAGGGTCGGCTGCGCAGCAGACGGGGTGGGGTGAAACGCCGAGCTTTGAAGAATAGCGCCAATCGCGAACGTTGCGGCTCGCCCCACCCCGTCTTGCGCTTCGCGCTGCGCCGACCCTCCCCTCGCGGGGAGGGTGCTAACGCACAACGTAGCTCGGCGCGCGGGCTTTCAGGGAGCCTTGCTTGCCTTGCACGGCCGCGTTTACCGCTGCGCTGATACGGTCGTCGCTCGCGAAGACCGAGAGGAACGCGGCGGCGCGGGCGGCTTCCTCGCTGGCGCCGAAGAGTTCGCGCAATTCCTCCACCGGGCTGCGCTGCTTGGGATAGAGCTTCAGCGTCACCGATTTGTCGGCGTCGATCTTGGCGAGTTGCTTGGCGCGCGCGATGGCTACATCGAGGCCGCCGAGTTCATCGACCAGGCCGCGTTCCTTGGCCTGCGCGCCGGTCCATACCCTGCCGTGCGCGACGGCGTGGGCTTGTTCCGGCGTCATGTTGCGGCCTTTGGCGACAACGCCGAGGAAGCTGTCGTAGCCGCGGTCGATCATCTGTTTGAACTGCTCGCGCTCGGCATTGCTGAACGGGCGGGCGTCGTTGAACATGTTCACGTACGGCGAGCCGGCGGTGACCGCATCGCTTTTGATGCCGGCGTAGCGGTCGAGCGCGTCGCCGGTGACGAATTTGCCGCCGAATATCCCGATCGAACCGGTAATCGTCGTCGGCAGAGCGACAATCGAATCTGCGCCGGCTGAGACATAATACCCGCCGGAAGCGGCGTAATTGGCCATGGATACGACGACCTTCTTGCCCTTGGCCTTGGCCAGTTCGACGGCGTGCAGGATCTGATCGGAGGCAACCGCCGAACCGCCCGGGCTGTTGACGCGAAACACGATCGCCTTGACGTCGTCGTCCTTGGCGGCGTCGGCGAAAGCCTCGGACAGTTCGTCGCTGTTCATCGCCGCGTCGCCGCCGAACGAGCGAGTCGGCGGGCCGCTGAGAATGTCGCCATCGCCCTGGATCAGCGCGATCACCGGCCCGTGCGGGCGCGGCGGATTGTAATCGTCGATGTCGAGCAGTTCGGCGCCGTCGCCGGCTCTGGCGAGCGCGGCCTGCGCGGAATCTTCCGGGCGGCCGAGCTTATCGACCAGTTTCGCGGCGATCGCCGCCTTGCCGGCATAGGGCGTGCCGCGGATCGCGGCGTCAGCCTGCTCGCGGGTCATCTTGCGGTCCGCTGCGATGGCGGTGATCGTGCCGTTGTAGAGGTTGTTGACGAGATCCTGCGCCGCTTGCCGGTGCGCGGGCGTGTATCCCTTCTGCGTGAGCTGGTTGACGGCGTTCTTGTATTCCTCGCGCTGCTCGAATTGCGCGACGACGTGGAATTTCTCCAGCGTGCCGCCGAGGAACATGGTTTCGGAGATTATGCCCATCGGCTGAAAGTCGCCCGCGTCTTGCAGCCAGATTTCGTCGGCGCCCGCCACGGTCATGTAGCCGGCGAGGGAGGTTTGCAGGGAATCGTTCTGGATGTGCGCGATGACGAATTTCTTCGCCGCCTTCACCTTGGCCAGCGCCGTGCGCAATTCCTCGGCCTGCGCGGCATACGTGCCGGTGACGTTGGCGCGGACATAGACGCCCTTTACTTTGTCGTCCTTCGCCGCCGCTTCGAGCTTGCGGAGAATCTCCACGGCGCTGGGTTTGCCGCTGAGGGACGAAAACGGGTTTGCGCCTTTTGCATCGGCGATGGGCCGGCGCAGGTCGAGGTCAAGCACGACCGCCGAGGGCGTGGCGGGCGCTTTCGAGCCCGCGCTGATGGCGCCGATCAGCAGCATCGGCCCGACGATCAGAAACAGGACGAGGCCGACGACGACGCCCGCGACGGTTATCAGGAATTGCTTCACCCGGAACTCCTTCTCGCCCGCCTGCGGCGGCCCTGCTTGATAGGGGGCGCGGTCGTGGCTGTCACGAGATTGCGATACTAGGAGGGCAGAACCGGCGCAAACGGGAGCAGGGCATGAAGCTCTTGGTAGCGGGCGCGGCGATGGCGGCGCCCCTAAGGGCTTGGTCATGTGACAGTTTTGTAGTTTATGTCCTGGCTTTACGCGGGACAGGGCTCGCGCTGGCGAGCACGCCGTTCGCACGTGGCCCTGGAAGGTCGGGGTCATGCGGATTGCGGTGGTGGTGCCGTGCCAGGACCGGCTGGCAAGCCTCGGGCTTTGCCTGGGCTCGATCGCGCGCGCCGTCAGCGCGCTGGACGGCGAGGTGGACGAGACGCGCACCATCGTCGTCAACGACCGCTCAAAACCAGGATTCGCCGCGGCGCTGGCGCAGCGTTTTTCGTGGGTCGAGGTTATTGACGCCGAAGGCGTAGGCCCCGGCGCGGCGCGCAATACCGGCCTGCATCATGCCGACGCCGATCTTTACCTGCTCACCGATTCCGATTGCGTCGTGGCTGAAGATTGGTGCGTGCGGGCGCGGGATTGGTGTGCGGGCCGGCGCGCGCCGATGGCGCAGGGGATTCCCTGGCTCTATCAAAAAACGCGCAATCCGCCGCTGGGCGCGTGCGAGGAACAGCTCTACGCGCACATGTTTGCCAGCTATACCAACGGCGAAACCACTTCGATGATCGATCCGCGCTGCATGCTGATCGCCCGCGATTATTTCGAACATCATTCGCGCGACGTGTTCGCGACCTGGATCGCCGACGCGAGCTATGAAGATCGCGCCGTCATCGGCGCTTTGATCGGCAACGGCCTGCGCATCGACTGGCGGCCCGAAATCCGCGTTTTTCACGAGGACCCCCCCGACGCGCTGGGGGTTTGGCGGCAGAAATATCGCCACGGCGCCGGGCGCGTGTACCGCTGGCCAGAGCCGCCCGAGTTCGAGTTCCTGCTGGAACGGTATTTCCTGGCGCCATTAAGGGAAGTGAACGATCGCGGCTACGTCATTCCCGCGCACATCGCGTTCTTGCTTGGCTATCGGGATAGTCTGCGGCGGAGAAATCCCCAATCGCGTGATTGGTGGCGGGATTTTGTCGAAGCGTTGCGTGCAAAGGTGCACGACGCCGACGACTGGCTTGCGCCGGTCGAAGCCGCCGTCTGCGCGCCGTCGCGTGAGAGCAATGCCGACGCAAAGCGCGTCGCCGGGTACGGCGTGATCGCGGCCGATCATGTCTTCGTCGCCGACAAGTCCGGCCAATACCGCTATCACGGCTCGCGCGGCGGCGGCACGGTGTGGAATGTGCTCGCCCATCTCAGTCAGAGCGGTTCGCACACGTTTGCGTGCGGGACGTGCGCGTCGGACGGGCCGGGAGATCACGCGATGGCGGAGCTACGCTGGCTCGGCGTGGATACGAGCGGGTTAATCGTGCCGCCCGGTACGCAAAGCCCGATATTCACCCAATGGCTGAACCAGGCGACTCGGCACGGGGCGGAAATCCCGCAGGGCAATTTCACCACCGAATGCCCGATCTGCCTGCGCGCGCCCGAAGCGAGCCGGCTGGCGATTCTAAAGGGCGATGGGGAGCGCCCGCAAAATTGTGCGCTGGTTTGCGTCGACCGGCTGACGCCGGAGACGATTTCCATCGCGGCCGGCGCCCGCGCCGCCGGCGTGTTGTCCGCGCTAGATTTGGGCGGCGTGCCAGCGCACGCGACAGAGGCGCGCCCTGCCTTGCTCGAAGGTCTGGCGCGTTTCGACCTTGTCGCGATGCCGGCCGGCGTGGCGGCCGCGCTTTGCGGCCGTTCGGTTGAGGGGTTTGTCGAAAAGCTGATGGCCGATGGCGTGGCGGCGCTCGCGCTGACGCGCGGCCAGGCTGGGTTCGATCTTGCTGTGCGCACAGACGATCAAGGGATCGTGCGCCGCACCAGCGCGGCGCCCGAACTCGAAACCGTGGCCGACGCGACCGGCGCGGGGGATGCGTTTATCGCGGCGCTGCTCGGCTTGGCGCTGGACCCGTCGATCGCGGACAGAGCTGACGGACGGCTGACGTTTCGCGCCGACGCGCTCGATACGCTTGTCGCGGGCCTGAAAACCGCGCCATCGCGCGTCCTTAGCGGCGTCGGCGCGCGCGCTGGATTGGCCGACCATCCGGCCCTCACCAAATGGGGGAGCAGGCTCACCCCTTTGCGCGGGCTTACGCTGGATAGTCTGCGGCAACGCTTTGGAGAGACGCGTCCGTGCTGGTTTTGCGACGTCGCTTGAAGATGGATGGCGCCTGGTGCTGATCGCGCTGCTCATAGCGACAAGTGTGCTGTCAACGATGGTGCACGTCGTTGATCGCGCCGCGAATTGGGAATCCGACGTTTACGCGATGACGCTTTGGTCGTCGCTCGTGCAATTGCTTCTGATCATGCCGTTCATTGGCCTCGTCGGGCTTCTGCCGTGGAACATAACCGGCGTGCTGATGGGCGTGGCCGCGCTCACGGCTTACGCGCGAAGCCGTTGGTATATGGCGCTGTCTTCGTCTGGCGATAGCTTGTCGCGCCTGCTGCCGCTGACGCATGCGTCGAGCTTTATCGTGCTGATCCTCGCCGCCGTGTTTCTGGGCGAAAAGCTGCCGCCGCTGGCCTGGCTTGGCGGCGTCGTCATGGTGGTTGGCGCGATGTGCATTTCCATGGAGCAGCCGGCCGCCACCTTCAAGGCGTTTCTGCTGGCGAACGTTGCCTTGGCGCTCGTGCTGTCGCAGTCGCTGTCGCGGGCGATCAACAATGTCAGCTACAAGTGGATATTCAACCAGGGCCCCTACGACTTTTTCACGATCTATTTCTATCTCAAGGTTTTTGAGTTCATCGCCGTCGGAACCATCGTCGCGGCGTCAAAATCGTATCGCAATCGCTTTCACATGATCAGCAATCCGCAAGCCTTCGTCGGCGCGCGGGGCTTGCAGACCTTTTCCGGCCTGATGTTCATTTTCGTGCTGAACCACATGGATATCAGCATCGCCGAGCCGATTTCGGCCGTTGGCCCGCTGTTTGCGATCGCGTGGGAGTGGTTTGACCGGCGATATCACATCGTCAAGCGCTTCGGCGGACGCGATCCGCCGCAAAAACCGGTTTCGCGTACGGCCTGGACGCTAAGGCTGATCGGCACGGCGCTTATCATTGGCGGCTTCCTGCTGCTACAAATAAAGTGAACATGCGCAAACGGTTGCTCCCCGGCGAATACGTCTATCGCGATGAGGTCTTTCCCATCCTCATGGTGGGCGTGGTGATCAATCTGGTCGGCGGCTATCTGGTCGGGCTGAAGGGAAACGGCGCAGTCAACGGCTGGTTCAGCATCCAGATGTTCTGGCAGGACACGGGTGGGACGGCTTTCGTCGCGCTCGCGCTCGGGCCGTGGTGGGGGGCCGCGGCTGGAGTCATCAGCAGCACGCTGAACACGGTCAGCTTCAGCGAAGCGTTTGCCTATGCGACGGTCAATGTCGGGCTTGGCATCGCCTGGGGCTATGTCGCCCGGCTTGTTCGTTCGGATGCGGTGCTGATCGCGCCCAAGCTTGCCGCGCTGCGCGGACGGGCGATTGTCGCGGCTGTGGCGCTGCTTTTCACGGGGGCGATTGCGGCGACGATCGTCGCCGATCTTGTCAAGCTCAGCCTGATCGAACTGGCGGGCGGCGATATCTTCCAAGGTCAGCGTTTGTACGGTGAAGTGGACGCCTGGCTGCGCGGCGTCGTGCACGGCGTCAACACAAGAGCCGCCGCGCTGATCGCGGTGGATTTCTATCAGAACCTTTTTGACAAGGGCCTGTCTCTGGTGATCGCGCTCATCCTTGTCAACATGATGGGCGTTACGCCGTCTTCGCAGATGTCCTCGATGACGACGGCGCAACGGCTGCGCGTCGGCGGGGATTCGATTATTTTTTTCGCCGCAGTTTATGCCTTTTACTTGTTGCTCGGGCGCATATTGCTGACGCGGCTGCATTTCGAACATTCGCCCACCGGCTCCGGGATAGATAATTGGATGGGCCCGGTCGGCGTTCTGCTGCTGTTTCCGTTTGCGATCGCTTATGTGGCCTTCATTTTCGCAACGCTTAAATCCGGCCGTCCGGGCGATGAACGCGTCGAACGCAACCGCGCCGACCGGGAAGATCTCTACGAGCACGTCCGTCACCCAAAGCCGTGGTCGCGGTCCAATATCGAACGATCAGAATATTTTTCGCTGTTTCAGAAGAACAGCGTCTATGGCGTGGTGTTTTCGCTGCTGGCCTGGCCGGTGCGTGAGCGGCTGCCGGCAGGCGTGATGTTCTGGTCCTATTTGACGAGCATGCTGGTCATTTCGTCGTTCTTCTTTCTCCAACGCCGCCACACGATGGAAATGTTTCGCCGGGCGATGGAGTGGCGCACGGGAATCAGGACCGGCTTCGGCGAGGGCGCCGAGTCGGCGGCGGTTATCCAGCTCTTCCTGGACATCACCTCGGACGTGCTGACGCCGGCTTCGAGCGGGATGCGCGTCGCGGGGCGGATCGCCTATCAGGTCGCCGTCAACACGGCATCGACCGGATGGCTGCATGAATTGCGCAGCGCCAACGCGATCGATCATGTCCTTCTGGTCGCCGCGCCGGACGGCGAGCATTGCCATCAAACGCTCGACGTCTTCCTGACCAAGATGATCGCCGCCACCGGGATCGAGGCCGTGGTGGTGCTCTGCGGCGCCTACCAGGATCAGGACATTCGCGATCTGCACAGCCTTTGCCGGGCGGCGCAGTGCTACCTGATCGCGTTCGACGCGAACGACCTCAACGAACTCATCGAGACTCGTCTGCAGAGCAAGGACGTGGGCATCGTTTTCGCCCGCCGGCAGGTCGAGAGCCGGTTCGTACCGCTGTTCGAGGCGCCGGCCTGAGGGCCTGGGCCGCCGCCTGGCTTGGCGGCTTTCGGCAAGGGCGGCCGGCCGTGGGCGGATCAAATGGTCGGAGTAGCAAGATTCGAACTTACGACCCCCACGTCCCGAACGTGGTGCTCTACCAGGCTGAGCTATACTCCGACAGGGCGCGGCTTATAGCGGGAGGGCATGGCCCGCGCAACGAGGGCTTCCCCGCTTTTACCGTAAGGCGGGCGAGTTGGCCTCCGGCATAACGACAAGCTGGGCGGCGAGGAAAATGACGGCCTCGCGGTCTTTCTCGCCGGCGGCCGGCGCGGTCAGGGCCCCCTTGCCGGCAAAGCCTTCCTTGAAGTCGATGCGACCTACGGCCTTGCCGTCCTGGGTGATCGAATAGCCCTTGGCGACGCGCGCATGAAACGCTTCGCGCCGCGGATCAAGCTCTGTCGGCGTCGCCTCATAATAGACGCCCTTGTACAGCATCCGGGCCTTAAGGACCTTGTATTTGTCCGGATCGTCCTTGGCGATCGAGATGAACCCGTGTCCCTCCGGCGCAATGTTGGGAACCGCTATTTCCAGCGCGTAATCGGTAAGCGGCAGGTCCCCGAACTGGCAGGTGTAGAGACTGTTCGTCGCCGTGTTCCAAAGCCCTGAGAAGGATTTGGTCTGCACCGAGCAGCGCCCGGCGGAGAGCGCCGTCTCGCCTTTCGTAAACCGGTAGTCGACGTTGACCTCGGTCCGTTTCTGGTTCGATCCCATGATCTGCAGGCCGGTGCCCTTCTGCGTCATGCCCGTACGGGAGAAGAAGGCGTATTCGCCTGCTGAGAACGCCGTCTCCAGAAAACGGCCTTTGGCGGCGCCAAGCTCGATCGTCTCGACCGGAACGGCGTATGGACCCGCGGCGGCGGCGGTCGCCGGGGCAGGCGGCGCGGAACTGGCCTGTGCGAACGCGGCCAGGGGGGTGAACGCCAGAGCGACGAAGAAAACCGTGGCGCGCATTGACTTCCCCCGAGTAAGACGACGATCGCCGCTTAGCCGATTTGGTCTCCGGCTAGAAGTCCGGGACAGCCGTTCAGCCCGATCGCCTCAGAGGCCCGCCGCCGATCCGGTTGCGCTGAGGCCATTGCGCGGCGATGGCGGCGCGACTAAAGACGCCGGTTCATGATTTCCCCTACGCCCAGACGGCGGGGGCGATGGGGCGTCGCCAAGTGGTAAGGCAGCGGTTTTTGGTACCGCCATTCCTAGGTTCGAATCCTAGCGCCCCAGCCAACCTACGCTCGCCTGCGGCGAGCTTCGGCTGGCTTACGCCCCGCTAAATGCGAGCGTAGGTTGCCCGCCGAAGCGGAAGCGCAGGGGGGCGGGTGTTAATCGCGGCGCCGGTGGCGTTGGCGAGCTGATCGAGCCCTGCGCATCGGCCAGCAGCCAAGAGCGATTGCCGCTAATCCGGGGACGCACGCCGAGGCCCCAGCCATTCCTCTCACTTCGCCGCAGCCGCTTCCGCCAACGAGATCGCTTGGCCTAACCTTTTGCGCTTGCGCGTCTGGGCGAGCTTGCGCAGCAGGCGATCGTCGGCGGTGACGAAGGGGCAATCGTTTTCCGCCGCCAGCGCCAGATAGACGCAATCATAAGCGGGATGATCGAGTTCGATCGCAATGCGCGTGGCCGCCGCCATGAGCGGGCGCGTCGGCGTCAATTCGATATCAGCCGCTTGCAGCAGGCCCGCCGCGAAAAGCGCTTCCTCGGCGGACAATTCCTTGCGCTGCGCTTTCTTCCATAAAATATTGGCGCACTCGGCGGCGAGCAGATCGGGCGCGCGCAGGCGCGCTTTGGTGCGCAAGAGAAGCGCTTGCGCCGTTCCGTCTTCCTCGATCACCCATTTGACGGCGATACTGGCGTCGATGACCAGCGGGCTCACCGCTCCTTGCGCCCCTCGCGGAGCAGAACCTCGGAAGGCGTCTGTTTGCGGCTCCTGGTGAGCGCGCGCAGTTCGGCGGCGAGCTTGTCGAAGGAGGGCTCTGCTTCGCCCGCCAGGGCCTGACGGAGAATCTCGCGATGCTCCGCCTCCGCCGAGCGGCCGTGCCGTGCGGCGCGGCGTTTGAGCTGGGCGATCAGCGCGTCGTCCAGATTGCGGACGTGAAGATTGCCGGCCATGGCGGGCTCCGAAATGAGATCAGTGATATCAATGATCTCAAATTGAGCCCATCGCGTCAAGGCGCGCTGCGTAATCCAACGGCCCAAGCTGGCGCCCCGGCCAATCTTTCCGTATTCCTGCGGCCGGGGGGGAAGATGGACCGGACCTTGGTTTACTGGCTGCTGGCGGCGGTAGCGCTGCTGGGCGTGGCGCATGTCGCGTTCCTGCCGCCGTGGGAAGGATTCGACGAGACGGCGCATTATTCATCGGTGCAGCAGATCGCCGACACCGGCGCCATTCCGCTGCTTGGCCGCGATCGGCTCGGCGCGGATGTGGAAGCCTATCGCGGGCCGCAGCATTATGGCGCGGGCGCGCTGACCTATCGGGATTTCGCGCGCGGCGAAGGCGCGGCTATCGATGCACCGGCTTCACGCCAGTATCGCCCCGGCGCGACGAAAAACTGGCAGGCGCAACATCCGCCGCTGTTTTACGCGCTGATGACGCCGGTCTATCACGCAACGAAACATCTCGGCTGGAAGGGGCATCTGTTTTCGCTGCGCCTGGCGGCGTGGGTGTTGGCGTTCGCCGGGGTGGCGGTCGGCGCGCTCGGCGCGCTCAAGTTGACCGGCAATACGCATGTCGCGGCGGTCACCGCGGGCCTGCCGCTGTTCAGCCCGCAATTTTTTCCGGAGATGGCGCGCCTCGGCAACGATTCCCTCTGCCTGCTGTTGACCAGCATCGCCTGGGTCTTGAGTTTGCGCCTGCTGCAAACGGCGCCCGCGCGGGCCTGGGCTGCGCCCGCCCTTGGCGTCGTGCTGGGCCTCGGCCTGCTGACCAAGGCGTTCTTCCTGCCGTTGACGATCGGCGTTGTGCTGCTGCTCGCGCTTCGCGAACGCCGCGCGCCGGCGCTGCGTGAAGCGGGGATCGTGCTGGGTGCGGCGTGCCTGATCGGCGGCTGGTGGTATGTGCGCAATTTGGGACTGTTCGGCACGCTGAGCGGCGCGAACGATTTTAACGAGGGCCCCGGTTTTAATTTGCTCGCGCAACTGGCCGCGAACTTTTCGTTCGTCCGCTGGATCAAGGGGGCTGCGGGCCTGGCGCTGAGCTATTTGTGGGGCGGAACATGGTCGCTGATCCGTGCGCCGGAAGCGCTGCTCCTGGCGACGGCCGCGCTGACGGGCCTGACGCTGGCGAACTGGGCGCGGCGCGCGCGCGATCTTGCCGCCTGGGCGCCGGCGTTTTTCATCGCGCCGGTTCTGGCCGCGTTGCTGGTGCACCTGGCGCATGTGCTGGCCGCGCCCTCGCCGGATTTCGGGACGCCGGCCTGGTACATGTTCATCGCTACAGCGCCGCTGGGCGCGGCGATGGCGCAGGGCTGGCGGCCGCCGCGCCTGTGCCTGGGCCTCGCGGTCGCCGGCTTCGTGTCGGCGATGGGGCTCTGGCTGCTTCAGCTTGCCCTGTTCAGCGGCGCGGCGATCCCGGTAGGGCCGCAGCGGCGCTACGGTTTCGATGGCGCCGCCATGATCGACTATGACGCGCTGCGGGCCGTCGCGCTGCCCGGCGCCGGCTTCGTCGCGCTCGCCCTCGCGCTGGCGTGCCTCGCGGCGGCGGCCTACGCCTTTGTCCGGGCGGCGCGGCGATAGGACTGCGGTGAGTGATGGGGTGGACGGCCGGACACATGTCTGCGATCGACCCGCGCGATTATCGTTTCACCCAAGCAGATTCTTCTTGCACCGAAGGGCGAAGGGGCCGTCCACACATGTCCCCGGAAACCGACTTCGCTGACTGCGCTCAATGAAGCAGACGCCAATTTCCGTCTGCGCCAGGAAGAACTGAAGAAGGCCGAAGAAAAAGCCTCGCTGACGACTTTGGTGGCGCCGATCGACGGCGTTGTGGCGCAATTGAAGGTTCACACGCTTGGCGCGGTTGTAAAACCCGCTGATCCATTGCTGATCGTCGTGCCGCGCGACAGCGATCTTGTAGTTGAAGCCATGGTGCTCAATCGCGATGTCGGCTTTGTGCATGAAGGTCAGGCGGTCGAGGTGAAATTAGAGGCGTTTCCGTTTACGCGATATGGAATCGTAAAGGGGAAAGTAGACCGGCTCAGCCGCGACAGCGTGCAAGACGAAAAACTCGGTCTCGTGTATCCGGCCGAAGTAAAACTTTCGCGGACCACAATTTCTGTTGATGGCGTCGCGACGAAACTTTCACCGGGACTTTCCGCAACCGCCGAAATCAAGACTGGCAGTCGCAGAATCATCGAATACTTGCTCTCGCCTTTGGCGCGACGTGCGAGAGAGGCGGGGAGGGAGCGATAGCATTCGACGGCGCGCGTGTTACGCGTTTACGTGAAAATAAATTCAACAATTTGGGGTGGCGGTGTCTTTGAGTTGTGCTTAGCTTGGCGCGTGACGCGCGCCGTCATGGTGGGACCGGTTGCAGTGAACAGACGTAGTCTGGCTCATACGGGGACACAATACCCATTTCATCTGAATACGGGGACTCACCTAATTCCGCGCACTAATGGGTGCGTGTCTCCGCCTTGCATGAGGTCACCCGCGCGCGCCCCGAACTGGAGAGATTAGAGCCGATATGACAGCCAGAAGGAAACTGCCTAGAATAAGGAGGTACATATAAAATTCGTAACCGTTCACGAAGTAGAGAAAATTTCGCAACAAGCCGAGAAAAAGCGTCGTCAAAATTTGAACATTCACGGTGAGCCAAATGTAGGCCGCCATAGCGGCGCCCAATCCTGCCTGCCACCAAAAGCGCCGTCCCATCGCTATGCCGAATATAACAGACGCCCCAAGAACGCTGCCGTACACAAAAAATACACCCCAAGATCCATTCGCCTTATTGTGATGCGCCAGCGAGAACACGACGACCTCGATCGCCATACCGCACAGAAGCACGGACAATGTGATCACTGTTAGTATGGTTTTCCGGCACATTGTTGAGGCACAGTCTCGACACAAACCCAAGGGGCGTCCAACGGGGCGGGCAGGATGAGTTGATCCAGCCCGTTTTGCAAAGTCATATCATTCTGGAATGCGGGGACAGTCACCAGTTTTCGCGGCGTGCGGCGGATAAATCGCCACATATCCTTGGAAAGAAAACCACTTCCATCGTCGTGTTGTCCTGGGCTCCCGCGCAGGCGGGAGCCCATAATCACAGCCGTTGCAGGATAATTTCCGCCGTTAGCGTTTATGGGCCCCGGCATGCGCCGGGGCCGAGTGCTTGCAAAACCGAGGGATAAATAAACCTTATCCGACCCACCTCACAGCGCCCTTACACTCAGCGCCATGAACCGCGAGCCTTTCTCTCTTCAGGACGCATGGCAGAACGTCGGCGATCTTTACGCTGCGATCGTTTCGCTGTTTGGCGCGCCGTTCGAGATCGCCACGCAGCTCATTCTGATGCGTCAGAACCGGCGCGATATTCTTGCATGGCTCGGCCCGGTCGAAGCGCTGGCTCGGCGGCTTTTACTGTTGAAAGCGCTGACCATGCCGAAACCAAACGATGCGCCGCCAAAAGCCTTGCCCGGGCGCATCACGATCGCGTTCGCCGACCGGCAGATCGAGGACATCCATCCCGAGTCAACAGAATGGCGCGTGCGTTTCAACGTC
>DASZPV010000219.1:0-5538 GCA_035549875.1 Caulobacterales bacterium | reverse complement strand
GTGGGTCGGAAATTTCATCGCACCGAAGGTCTTGTAACTGGCGAACGTGACGACCACGGGCATGTCGCCGAGGACCGGATTGGGAATTGTGGTTTCGATCCGGGTCACGAGATTTTGCCCGTTGAGCAAGCCTGTGATCTTATTTTTGCCCTTCGTGAAGGTAAGTGCGGTGAAGCCTTTTCCGCCTTCCGAAACGTCTTTTGCGACGGCTCCGTTGGCCGAAGCAGCTTTGAGAAAGCCGTGCGGCGTCAGCCAAATTTGCAGGTTGCGGGCTTCTACGGCGCCAGGCGCGGCGCGCGCGAAATCCGGGGGCAGCGGCGTATTGGAGTCCGCTGGCTGATCCCATGCATATTTTCCGCTTACGACGCGCCCTTCGACAATCGGATTCCAGAAGGGCGCTTCACCGCCGAGTGCGGGTGGATCTTCTTGAGCCCGGGTCAAGTCTTCCCGGGATGAGGCGGAGGGATAGTCAATCGTTCGCGTATATTTAGTGAGATCGGTGGAATGCCAGGGGCCCGTGGTGCTCCAGTTCATACCCACGACGCCGAGCTTGCCTGTGCCGGAATAGCGCACAGACGTCACGTCGCCCATGGCCTTTTCCGCGTCCCGGATCGCCGCCTTTGCGTCTTTGGCGAACGCGCTGCCAGTGAGGCAGACCACCAGGATAGACGTCAACACGATCTTGTGAAGTGCGTTTGCGAACACGATCTCCCCCTCGATGCTTATCCGTCAGGCCGGCCGGTCAGGATGCTCTGCCGCTGCGATCCTGATGTTTTCTGCGGCCCAGTTTAAAATATCAAAACGAAAATATCTACGTCTTCCAGCGTTCGCGCCATACCAAGTGTATTGATCAATCTGGGGCCGAATAGTCACGAAGCCCATGGCGTCGCGATTGCCATGCCGGTAGGCTTGGCGAGCAAATTAGAAGCCGGCGACAGTCTTGTTACTGTGACGTCGGCGCGGGGAGGGGGCGATGCAGCAGGACACATTACGGCCGA
Organism: Caulobacterales bacterium; assembly: GCA_035549875.1. Classification (GTDB taxonomy): domain Bacteria; phylum Pseudomonadota; class Alphaproteobacteria; order Caulobacterales; family Aquidulcibacteraceae; genus JAKFWI01. The sequence continues at coordinate 4,540 of DASZPV010000219.1, read as the reverse complement.
AACGCCTGGGACCGATCCTTCTGTCGCTCGGGGTCCACCGCTGGCACGTTGGCGTCTTCATGTTGGTCAACACGATCACGGCCTGCCTGATCGGAATCGTTGTTGTCGTGCAGCCTTATTTGCTGACAGACGTACTGCACATCCCCATGACGGAGCAGGGGCGCGTTACCGGCCTTCTCAATATGGCTCAGTACGGCGCCGTCGCCTTGTTCATCGCTCCGGCCGGCGCCCTTTCGGATGTCATCGGGCGAAAGCCGGTGCTGATCATGGCGATCATTGGTTTCATCATAACCCTTCTGGTGTTGCCGCTCGTCGCCGCGGTCGCCGCCTTGTTCGCAGTGCGGTTCTTTCTGGGCGCATCATCCACTGGTCACATCGCCGGCAGCCGAACGATGATTGTCGATTTTCCCGCCAACGAGGACCGGGGAAAGTTCATCAGCCTGATGTTGGTGGTGCAATCGATCGTATCGGCCACGCTGGTTGGTTGGCTGCTACCGCACACGCCAGCGTTTCTGGTCGAGCATGGATTCGATCACGTGACGGCTCTGCGTTATTCCCTTTGGGGTCTTGCGGCGCTGGGTATGGTCGCGCTGGCGATAGCCGTGCCGTTTCTGCGCGCACCGCCAAGGCCTGCCGGCGATGCCGTACGCAAGCCCGGCTTCAAGGCGTTGATCGCGTCATTTCGAGAGGTGCTGGTTTTCAGCCGCCGCGATCCGACTTTCGGCCTGGTGCTATTGATCAGCTTCGTAATCCGCGCAGATTTCTTTGTGACCCAATCGTTCATGTCGGTATGGGTGATGAGCGCGTCAAAGCTGCAGGGCATCGACACTCCGCACGCTTTGAAGACAGTTGGCCTAGTGTCGATAACGCTGACGTTGTCGGCGGCCGCGTCCCCGCTCTTGCTCGGTTTCCTGGCAGATCGCGTCAATCGTGTCACCATGCTCATAGGGTCTCTGATCTATGCGTCGTTGGCGTTCGCCTCAACGCTTCTAGTGCGCGACGTAAACGGTATCATGATCATCGTGGTCTTCGCCGGTATCGGCGTGGCGGAAATGGCCCAGACCGTCGCCTCCGAGTCCGTGTTCGGCGAGCGCGCGCCGCCGAGTCTACGCGGTTCGGCCATGGGCCTCTATGTGTTCATGGGGACGCTCAGCGTCATCGTGGTAAGTTATCTCGCCGGCATCCTGTTCGACAAACTCGGGTTTACCGCGCCGTTCCTGTTCCTGGCCGCATTGAACTTGGTGTTCGCTGCCGCCGCGATCGTCATGATCAAGATGCGCGCCGGGATGGCCAAGACGGTCGAGGGCGATTCGGCGAAAGTTGCGCCCTGACGGCGCGCCTGTTCAAGAACCGCTTAATTGGTTGAGCAGCGCCTCTCCGGCGCGGAAGCGGCGAATGTTTTCCATGAGGCCGGTTGCGACGCGTTTGCCGGCGTCGGGGTCCCCGGCCCCGGCATAATGCGCCGAGATCAGCAGGTTCGGCGCGCTCCACAACGGATCGCTTTTGGGTAGCGGTTCGGGGTCCGTGACATCCAGGCCCGCCCCGGCGAGTGCGCCGCTGCGCAAGGCTGCGATCAGTGCCGCCTGATCGACGACGCCGCCCCGTCCAACATTGACGAAGAACGCCTTGGGCTTGAATCGGGCGAAGGCGGCGGCGTTGAAGACATGCTGCGTTTCCGGCGAAAGCGGCAGCGCGCTGATCACTGCGCCGGCCTGGGGCAGAACCTGCAACAGCGCAGATGCAGGATGAACCTCGTCTGCCGCATCGTTCGGCCGCCCCGATCTGGAGACACCGATCACGTTCATGTCATAGCCTCGCGCCAGTTTGGCTATGCGCTGGCCGATCGACCCGAAGCCGACAACCGCCAGGGTGGCGCCCGAAAGGATCGTCGCCGCACGCGCTTGCGAGCGATCCCACACCGCTTTGGTCTGCGTGATCGCTGCCTTATCGAGCTGACGGGACAAAGTGGACAGCATGGCGAAGGCATGCTCGGCGACGGCCCGGCTCAGCGTTCCGCCCGAACTGGTGAATGTCACGCCCTTGGGCCAGCCCGCAGCCGTCACGCCCTCATAGCCCGCACTGAGGATGTGAACCCAGGAAAGTGTCTTGCTGGCCTCGATCCTTCGGCCGACCTCGGGCGTGTAATATTGACTCGCCCCCGGAATGATAGCGACGTTGGCGCCGTCGAGCGCCGCAAGCAAAGCGGCCGTATCGGTTGCTTCAACCACATCTAGTTCACTGTCTGCGCGCAGCGCATTCACGATAGGCTCTCTGAGCGACGGCGTGAAAATGGCAACGCGTAGCTGCAACCCGTTGTCCCTTTCTGGATATTCCGTAGCGGATTTGCGCTCGCCAGCAAATTGCGGGAGGCGCAAGGCCTCCCGCGCCGTTTATTTCCGCCTGCCCAGATGCCGATCGAAGAACTTGACGATGATATCGTACACTTGTTTCGATTCTGGCGGTTCGGGGTCGTACCAGAATGAGTGCCGGCCGCCTTCGAACACGTGGAAATCGCTTTCCACCCCCAGCCGGACGAATTGCTGGTGCGTGTAGGCGGCGGTGCTTAGTTCGACGCCGCGCCCGCCAGCGATCATCAGCGTTGGTGGAAATTTCGACAGAACTTCGGGCGCATTGACTGGCGAAACCAACGGATCGTTTGGATCGATATTTCCGAGGTCCGGGTCAGCCTGCGACCCGCCCCGCGCCATTGTGCCGTTGCCGAGCGCGCCGCCGACATAAACTGCATCCCCCCGTTCGCCGCCGGCGCTAGCGCACAGGATCCCGGCTGCTGCCGGGGTCGGAAGCTTCTGTTTTTGAAACCACGCCAGCGACCGCGCCACGAGCACGCCGCCGCGCGAACATCCGTATATGCCGATATTTTCCGGTTTATACGTTTTCAGGAGCGCCTTGTAGACGTTCGCTACCTCTTCAACAGCGGTTGGAAATTGCGGCTCGTGATAATCTACCGTGACGACCTTGATTTTGCCAAGGCTGGCGATGGGCTGCGAACCGAGTTGCGCGCAATCCGTCCAGCATCCCGCGCTGTGAAGCTGGATCAGTACGCGATCCCTGTTTTGCGGCGTAACACCCTCGTTGGGCGTGAGCACCATCACATGCACGCCGCCCATCTGGGTGTCTGCCTTCTCTACGGGGTAGAGCACATCCTGACGATCTCGCTCCGCCTTGTGGATGAGGGAAGAGCCGTCCGGTTGGCGCGCGGTGTATTTTGGATCGCGCGACAGCGTGAGGTACCGGATCAGAGACTTTTTCAGCTCCGGGCTCATCAGGTTGGACATTGGTATGGTCTGCGCCGGAATATGCATCGTGCCATTGGCATCAACGACGATCTGGTTGCTAGAAGGCGCCGGCGCGGCGGTTTGCGCCGAAGCTGAGGAGGCGCCGCCGAGCATCGTCAGGAACAGTAGGCTCAGCGCCAGACGCTTGCTGAGTGAATGTGAATAAAAAAGCATCTTTTGGTTTCCTTCCCGTGCGGCGGTGCGGCGCGCGTCGTCATTGTTCCTTCAGGCCGAACACACATAGCGATATTCCAGAGATGGTCGCCACATATTGTCTGCCGTCGATTTCGTAAGTGATCGGGCCGTTCATGATTGGCGGACCGAGATTGGCCTTCCAGAGCAGCGCGCCGCTACGGGCGTCTAACGCCTGGAAATAGCCCTCGCGCCCTCCGGTAAACAGAACGTCGGTTGCGGTCGTCAGAACGCCGCTATCGGTGACGTCAGTCATAGGATAGCGCCATTTTTGCACGCCCGTGCTGGGATCGAGCGCGATGACGGCGCCGGCGCCGACGACTTCGGTCCAGTCGTTGATAGGGCCGCGCTGGACATTGGGCAGACCAGGAGCGCCGGGAACCGGCTCGAAATTGCGAGGAACGCCGCCTACAAAATCGTGACCCGGCTCAAATTCGCTCGGAACGCCCACGGCGGCTATCCGCGCATAATTCTCCCACGTGGATACGTAGAACAGATTTGTATGTGGGCTGAAGGAGGGCGAATACCAATTCGTCGCGCCACGACCGCCAGGCAAAGTGGGCTGTCCCTCTGGCTGCGGCGTATGAAGCGGCCTTCCTCGGCGATCGAGGCCGCTAGCCCAATTGAGTTTGATGAAGGGACGGCCGAGCAGGAATTTTCCGGTGGCGCGATCGAGCACGTAGAAAAAGCCGTTGCGGTTTGCCCAGAGCATCGCCTTCAGAGGCGCGCCGCGCCAGGTTATGTCGGCCAGCACCGGAATCTGTACCGCGTCGTAATCGTATCGGTCGATCGGCGTGAACTGGAAGTGCCATTTCAATTTGCCAGTATCGGCGTCCAGCGCCACGACCGAGTTGGTGTACAGATTGTCGCCGGGACGCTGAGCAGGATTGAAGTCCGGGCCCGGATTACCAGTGCCCCAATAGGTCAGATTGAGTTCTGGATCGTAGGAGCCGGTGACCCAGACCGGCGCGCCGCCGTGTTTCCAGGCTTCGGGGTCGCAGAATGTTTTCGATTTGGCATTGGCGGGTGGGCAGGCTTTCCAGGTTTCATGC
>DASZPV010000218.1:0-8320 GCA_035549875.1 Caulobacterales bacterium | reverse complement strand
AGCGCGGCCTCCTTCGCCTCGGGAGCGGAATCGCGACGACCTCGATGAGTTGACCGCCGCTTTTGTTGAGATGCTTGAACGCGTAGAATCGCTCGTGTTCAGCGTGCGGCAGGTTTCCACCGACGTCGCCCACGATTTGCGAACACCCCTCTCCCATGTCCGCCAGTTGCTGGATGTTGCGCGCGACGAGAACGCCGACATGGGCAGGCGCGTCGCCGCGATCGACGCCGCCGATGACCGTCTTATCGACGTGATGCGCACGTTCGATGCGATGCTGCGGCTGGCGGAACTGGAATCAGGCGCTGCGCTTACGCAAGCCGCGCCGGTCAATTTGGGCGAGATCGTCGATCGTGTAGTGGACGCGTTTCGTCCCGACATCGAAGCTAGCGGGAGAAAACTGGAGACGCATATCAAGCAGGTGATCGTGCATGCCGATAAGGATTTGCTCTCCCAAGCGATCGCCAACCTAATCGAAAGCGCCGTCCGGCATACACCTGAGGGCTCGACGATTACCGTGAAGGCTACTAGCGAAGCCGGCGGCGCAGGCCTGATCGTCCAAGACAATGGCCCAGGCATTCCGGCCTCGGAGCGTGAAGCCGTGTTAGGGCGCTTTTACCGGCTGGAGCGAAGCCGCAGCAGCGCAGGAACCGGCCTTGGCCTCAGCATCGTCGCCGCTATCGCCAAGATGCATCGAGCGACCCTGTCCCTCGAGGATGCTGCGCCTGGGCTCCTGGTCAGGCTCCAATTTTGAAGGGAGTGGGACACGGCAGTTGGGCCTCTGCAACCTTGCAGAAATATAATGTTGATGACCAACCCCGGCCGTACGGTCGAGCGCGATCGGCGTCGTCATCCTTTAGCGATGGGCGGCTCAAATCATGCGGTTTCATGCATTTTTTTGCCTCGGGTCGCGGACGGCCGCAGTGGGCGATATGGACCGCCCGACACGACGACCAATTAGGCAATCATCGAGCGCCGTTCGGCTGATAAACCGCTGCCGGTGCGATTGCGGTTTCTTGCGCGGACTGTGCAATCGCCACCGGGGTCCACGCAAGCATCGGCAAGCAGACAACTAAACCTACGCGCAGAAATTTCTTCATGGTGTCAAATCCTCAATAGCTACTGCAGAGAATCTGGCGCTCACACTCCGCCCTTCTTTCCGCCGCCTCACAAATAAGAATGTCTTCGCGCATTACGGCGCTAGCGCGCTCGATCACTTCATAGCCGCGAAGCGAACGCAGTCGCTCACTTGCATGTAGGATTACGCCAAACCACCGGCCAGTTCGCCAAAGCTAGCGTGGCGCTCCGGGAGGGCGCCGCCGTGGCGTCTGTCTAACCGGATCGGAGAATTTTTGGTTATGGCCCACATTGAACATCGCGGTAACAACCACGACTCCGCGCGTGGTCCGCATCATGTCATCCACAATGCTTCAAGGACCGCCGAAGCGGCTATCGAAGATGCAACGAATACACTTCGACGGTCGGCGAAGGCATTGGGCGGACGCGCCGTCAGCCAATCAAAACTGGCGGCACGACGATTCCGAAAAGAAGTCCGTGAGCATCCTATGGCATGTCTCTCTGCGTCGGTCACGGCCGGGCTGGTTGTCGGCGCTCTTCTCACGCACCGCGCATCACATCACTGAACAACTATATATGCCATGCCCGCTTGGCGGCGGATCGGGCCAGGTCCCACCTGCACCCGCCGCCAAGAGGGCGCATCGCGCCCGGGCGCCCATCCTTCACGCGTGCTGATAAGTGCGGGACGATGCGAACCAGGAACCATCGGCATTTGTCGGCGCCATGTTGGGCATGCGCGGACGGGCGCCATGAGGACATGGCGCCCGCTAAAAAACCGGCGATGTATACTTTGCAGCAGTCAACGCCCGGCCGGCGATTTCGTTGAGAGCATGGATCGCTAAAGCCCCCGGAACTCGTTCTGACGCGCCGCCGCCCTTTCATGAAGGCCCTCGATCATCCACAACTCGATATCGACGAGCGAAGGATCATCCGGCGCGTCCATCAATGCTGCAAACATCACGTCATGGACGAGTTGGTAAGCCTCGTTCACATCAGCAGCCTCAGCGATTGCTTGTTTAAGCAGGACGCCGCTCGATGCAAGAATCCTCTGGACGCGTTGCTCAGAGAGCCTGTGCCGGATTGCATTCGTTCGAAGGCGGGTCTGTCTCCGCAATCTGTACGACTTGTCATTCGAATGCTGAGTTGGGCTAAGCATGACGGCGCCTTAATTCCGACAGGTGCATGCGCGGTTGAAAGATTCTCGAAAGGAAGATCCGCGAGTCCCAGGGCTGGGGGGGAGGACTCGCGGATCCTGCACGCCGGCCGGTGGGCGGAGGCTGGCGCGATAGGGCATATTGCTCGGACGTAATCTTACTTCTTGGTGGTGGTCCTTTCCTCTGGCTTCGACTTTGCACCCTGCGGCGGCGTATGCTGCGGCTGCTGCTTGTGTGGTTCTTGAGGTTTGGCGGACTTGATCATTTTTGTCTCCACGCCTCAGGGCCTGTACGCCCGGCGCAGAACAAGATTGCAGCAGGGCGCTCGCGCCTACCTGTTCCCAAGCTTGATTGGATGTGAGTCTGCAGATGCCCGCCCCAACGCAAGCTGCGCGACCATCGGCCAGTCGTCCTGCAGAGAATGTCCACCCGGAAGAACGACGACTCGCAATCCTGCTTTGGATGTTTTCGGACAGGCGGCGGCGGCGGCCTTAACGCCGCGCGCGCAAACGATCGGAACCGATGTTAGGCTTGCGATCGTCTGCTCTACATTGTGTTCACCACCAAAGCCGAGCCATGTCCGGGGGCTAACCTGCAGCGACGCGCGCAAAGTCGGTGACAGAAGCACGGCCGAATCGAGCTGGGCCCTCACGTCGGGCCTCAATCGCTCCGCCACCAAAGGCGCCATGTCGGCGCCAAACGAAAACCCAATCAATATGAATCGACTTCTCCTCCATCGCGCCGAGAACGCGCGCTCAATCCGCTCTACTGCTCTTGCCGCCTCCTCTGGGCTACGCCGATCCCAGAAATATCGCAGTGTATTAACGCCCGCGGTTGGTACGCCCCGGCGCGCCATCAACGCAGTCGTCTGCCGCTCCATGTCCCCCCAACCGCCATCTCCCGACAGCCAGATGGCGAAGCGAGTGTCCTTTTCGCCGTCGATCGGATCAACGGCGACGATCGGAAGGTCGGACACTTCGGCTGGCAAGACGACCGGATCAGTTCGAGTAAATCGTGCCGATATGAAGGAACAGCCCGCCAACAGACAGGCAAGTCCCATCGCACAAATCATACGTAGCTGGCGAAGATACCCCGTCATTTCAGGGTCTTGACCACAGCGCGCGCAAAAACAAGCAACGCAATGGCGACCGCGACAACTGAGATGAACCGTGGCGTCACCACACTTATAGCCGCAGCTCCAGCCCCGAGCGCCGCAGCCGCGATGATAAAGAATGTCGTAGGCAGGCGTTTCCTGACTTGGGCCATAACAGTCTACAGTGCATGCGATCGAATAATTTCGTACCGAAACTCGCCGCAATATATCCCGCACTACACACCGCCGGCTGAGATGAACCTTTCAAAGATGTGCGCCAACGTGCGTCCCTGCCTGACACCGCTTTATGTTTCCACCCAAGAAAAGTGCAGGCCCTCGCTCGATAGTTGGCCAACTTCAACATTGACGTGCAGAGAGTTTCGCCATGAAAGTCGCCGCAGCCGCTGCCTTGTTTGCCGCCCTGATCTTTTTGATCGCACCCGCACAGGCCGAGGAAACGACCGCTCGGGCCGCTTTGGCGGCGGCGCTCACAAGCGCAGCACGCGAAGCGGACACAGCGCCGCGTATGGCGTTTACCGAGACCGTTTCGGAGAAAGGCGTGATCGTGGCCGGACGTTTCGATCCACGCCTGGCGCCCGGTCATTTATGGACGCCGGTCGGCGTCGTCGCGAAATCAGGACAGGAACAGGAAAGTTACCGGTCGATTGTTCACGACACGCCGGACGAGCGCGATTTGTTACTAGGGAAAATACCCGCGACAATCACCGGCCAAGGCCGATTGATGTCCGAGGCAAACGGCGTCGCGCTATTTGATTTCGCGATGTCGCCCGCAGCGCATCCAACGAACTCGCCGCTCGATTCAGCTTTGCAGCTATCTAATCACATAAGGGTTCAACTCAGCGTCGATGAAGCTTCTCAACGTCTAACCGGTATGCGATTTTACGCGCCGGCTCCTTTTTCGGCCACACCGTTGGCGCGAGTCGATCGGGTCGATCTGCGATTCTCCTTCGGCGCATCTTTTCCCGGCGGGCCGACCGTCGTACGCCAGGTCGATACCGACGCTCATTATCGCATCGTAGGTGTCGGCAACGTCATGCGCGATACAGTCTGGTTTAGCGACGTAGTGCCGATCTTGTCTTGCGACTGCACAATACTGCGCCGCTGATTTCTAGCGGCTCGTGTGCGCCGGCTTACATGCATTTATCTCTTGAGAAAGCTCCGCGACGCCTCGGCGAGCGAAAGTGTCGCCCTGTTGAAGCGGCCGCTTTGCCGCGAACGGAGCAGGAATATGTTCAGACATTCTCCCAACAAGTCCGGGCCGCGCGGCGCCGTCGTGGCGCTTGCTGCTATGGCGGCGATAGCCGCCGCTTGTTCACCGGCTTCTGCCGCCCCGTATAGCCGTGAACATGCCGCGCAAAGACACGACTTTCACGGGCGCGATTTTTTCTCTTTCAGCGCGTCCGAGCGTGCGGTGTGGGGGCGAGGCCTGTGGCGGCAGGATTGGCATGATGGCCGTTTTGGCTGGTGGTGGATTGTCGATGGTAGCTGGTATCTCTATCCCGCACCGATCTACCCTTACCCGACCTATGCGGCGCCTTCGGTAGTCGTGCAGGCGATGCCGCCCACGCCGAGCGGCATGCCGCCCGCCCAGCAATGGTATTTCTGCGACAACCCGCAGGGCTACTACCCTTACGTCGCGTCCTGCAACAGCCCATGGCGCGAGGTGCCAGCAACGCCGCCCGCCGCGTCAGCACCGCCACGCTAATCGACCTTTCAGGAGTATAATCATGTCCATGAACCTAAAGCTCGTCGCGGTCGCAGTCTGCGCCATAATGACTGCCTCATGCGCGAGTGAGCCTTTGGGGCCGAGCGTCGCGGTGATGCCCGGCGCCTACAAGCCGTTTGAGGCATTCAAGCAGGATCAGCTTGCATGCAAACAATACGCATCCCAGCAGATTGCCGGCGGCGTAGCCCAGGCGAACGATCGTGCAATTAGCGCCGGGATAATTGGCACTGCGCTTGGGGCGCTGATTGGAGGCGCGCAAGGCTACCGGCACAGCACAGGTGTCGGCGCTGCAACCGGCGCGGCGATCGGTACAGCCATTGGCGCAGGTCAATCCGGCAACGCCCAATACTCGCTGCAAAACATCTACGACGCCTCGTTCTCACAATGCATGTACGCCAAGGGTAACCAAGTGCCGGGGTATTCAGCTCAAGGCGTCCCGCCGCCGCGGCAAGGCTAACCAAATCATAGATGGCGACCACAAGGATAAATACGATGAATAAGTTCCTCCCAATTGCCGCACTTCTCGCGATGTGCGTCGGGGCGTGCACCACTGAGGGCGTTGGCGCCGGCAGTTCCCGCTCCGGGAACCTGTCCGCAAGTTTCCAATGGAAAGAAAACTCCGCCATTGGCGGCCAAATGACGGCAGCCATGAGCAACGGCCAAAGCTATTCTGGCGAGTATTTCCAAGTCACCCACGATACCACTGTAGAGCACTACGCGCCTCTGTGGGTCGGCTGGGAGGGTCGTCGCGGCTATGCTCGCGATTGGGGCTATTGGGGACCGCGCAAGGAATTTGTGACTCAATATACAGGAAAGGTCTTGGCCAATCTCTCCGACGCCGGCGGCGCGCACATGCGTTGCGTATTTACGTTGCGCCGTCCGTCCAGCGGGATGGGCGGCGGTGGCGCTGGGCGTTGCCAATTGCCGGGACGTGTGACGATTGACGCCGCTTTCCCGTCGATCTGATGTCTCGAGGGACGCCGCATCGCCACGCCGCGTCACTCTCGAATTCCCGCCAAAGGAACAACGCCATGGGGCCGGTCCCGCGTTTCATTTTGCCGTTGACCCTCTTTGTCGCCCTGCTTCTGGGTGCGTCGCTCGCCGTAGCGAAGCCGACGGCGAATTCATTTCGCGACTGCCCTGATTGCCCCGAGATGATTACAATTCCGAAGGGCAGTTTTTTGATCGGCTCGCCCCCAAACGAGAAAGCGCGGGATACCGACGAAGGTCCCCAACGCCGCATTTCTATTTCGAAACGGTTCGCCATCAGCCGTTATGAAGTGACGCGCGGAGAGTACGCCGCTTTCGTCGGTGCAACGCACCGCGTAACGAAGCTCGATTGTGTTAACGACCATGAGCTGCCGAACGGCTCATGGTCTGATCCGGGGTTCGCGCAGTCCTCAAGCCATCCTGTCGTTTGTGTCTCCTGGCAAGATGCGCAGGACTATGTCCGCTGGCTCAACGGGCGCGCAGGTCATGGCGGCTATCGCCTGCCGTCCGAAGCCGAATGGGAGTACGCGGCGCGCGCGGGGCACACCAGCGCCTATCCTTGGGGCGATGATCTCTCAAAAGGCTGCGACTCAGCGAACGGCGCCGATGCAAAGACCGCCTGCAATGACGAAGCGCGCTACACAGCGCCCGTGGGCTCATACAAGGCCAACGCATTCGGTCTGAGCGATATGGTCGGCAACGTGTGGGAATGGACTCAGGACTGCTACGAGTTTTCTCTCGATGCAACGCCATCAGACGGCTCGGCGCACGAAACAAGCAATTGCGCGACCCGTGTTGTGCGGGGCGGCGGGTGGAATTCCGGTCCGGAAGACTTGCGGGTTGCCGCTCGCCTTGGCGATCTATCATCTCGCCGCTATTTCTATTTGGGTTTCCGGCTCGCAAAGACCTTGGACTAAGGTAGCCAAGAACGTTACGCCTTCCTTCCACTCTCACCGCCCTGCGCGATCGTAACAGGTGCGGATGGCGCCAGAGCCTGCGCGATGGTTACGAAGTGATATCCCTTAGCCTTCAATTCGGCGACAACGCTTGGCAATGCTTCGGCCGTGTGCACGCCGCGGCCATTGATGTGCATGATTAGAATATCGCCAGGGCGCGTCATATCGGCGACCGCGTTCTCGATCTTTGGCGCCGTCACGTGCGGATCGGGATCGCCCACCGGCCAGCGCCAATGCACGACGCGATAACCCAAGCCCTCAACGGCCGCGAGCCCAGCCGCGCTGTAATTACCTGCTGGAAAGCGAAAGAACGTTGTGCGGCGGCCGGTGACCGTTTCGATTTCGTCCTGCGCGCTAATGACTTCAGCCCGAACCTGCGCCGGCGTCATCCGATCCATATGGTCATTATGACTATAGGAGTGATTTTCGATGTCGACGAACGAAAAGCTGGCAAGCCAGCGTGATGCGTCCGGATTGGAGCGGACAAACTTACCGGCCATAAACACGGTGAAAGGCACGTGGTTCTGCACAAGATAGTCTGCAATCCCGTGATCGAGATGTGCAGGTGAATTTGCCTCGCACGCATCGAAGGTAAGCGCGACGGTGCGTCCGGCGGCCGGCAGAGACGTAATGACCTGCGCCATCGCGCCGCTTGAGGCAATTGCCCAGGCAAGCGCCGTGGCTACGGCCATTCCGGCCGCACGCTTTCCTGTACGGTTTTTCCCAGCCGCGCTCATAGCATCGCTCCACATCAAGTGGCGCAAATGCTAGTGACCAAAGGCCGCTCTACCCGTGAGCGAAGCCTACAAGCGCGTATACCTCAGATTTTTGGCGCCGCGACCGCACCCGGATCCCGCCAACCGCCGCCAAGGGCCTCGATCAAGCTTACCGCCGACGTTAGGCGCTGGCTGGAAACCTGTAGAGCGCTCACGCGCGCCGTGAGCGCCGTGTTTTGCGCGACGATGAGCGCCGTGTGGTCGATCACGCCTGCCTGGTACTGGTTGAGCGCGACCCGCTCGGCCTCGGTGGCGGCGGCAGCGCCATCGTCGCGATATTGCTGCTCGGTTTCCAGCACGCGGCTGGCGGCAAGCGCGTCCTCGACATTCTGGAAGGCGACCAGCACGCTTTGCCGGTATTGCGCGACCGCCTGATCATAACCGCCTTGTGCAGCGGCGACCGACGCGCTCCGCTTGCCAAAATCCAGTACAGTCTCGGCAAGTGTCGCGCCGAGCGACCACACGCGATTCGGGGCGGAAAGAATGTCGGCAACCGCGCCGGCCGCTCCGCCCGAGGACGCCGAGAGCGT
>DASZPV010000217.1:0-15449 GCA_035549875.1 Caulobacterales bacterium | reverse complement strand
AGGCCTGCTCAGCAAGAAGACCGAGTGGCACGTCAATCCGACCGGCCGGTTCGAAATTGGCGGGCCCGATGGCGACGCCGGCGTCACCGGCCGCAAGATCATCGTCCACACCTATGGCGGCGCGGCCCCGCATGGCGGCGGCGCGTTCTCCGGCAAGGACCCGACGAAGGTTGACCGTTCAGCCGCTTACGCCTGCCGCTACCTGGCGAAAAACGTCGTCGCCGCGGGCCTGGCCGATAAATGCACGATCCAGATTGGCTACGCGATCGGCGTGTCCAAGCCGCTCAGCTTCTCTGTCGATCTGCACGAGACCGGCAAAATCGATCCGGCAAAGCTCGAAGCCGTGCTGCCGCAACTCATGGGCGGGTGCAGCCCGCACGCGATCCGCGAGCACCTGAAACTTAACCGCCCGATCTACGCCCGCACCGCCGCCTACGGCCATTTCGGCCGCACGCCGGATGCAGACGGCGGCTTTTCCTGGGAAAAAACCGATCTCGTGCAGGAATTGCGCGGCATCGCATAGTCCATTCCCACGCGCCCGCCCGCGCGCTAGGGCGGGGCGTGGACTTCACCGACAAACCGCTGCGCAGCTTCGGCCGCGTCAAAGGCCGCGCGCTGAAGCCGCGCCAAGCCGGGCTGGTCGATGCGTTGTTGCCGCATCTGGCGATCGATCTTGAGGCGCTAAATCCTCCCCCGTTTACGGGGGAGGTGGATGCGGTGGAGCCGCAGACGGAGGGGGCGGCGGCGAACAGCCCCCTCCGGCTCACTTCGTTCGCCACCTCCCCCGTAAACGGGGGAGGATACGCCCGCCTCATCCTCGAAATCGGCTTTGGCGGCGGCGAGCACCTCGTCGCGCAGGCGGCGGCAAATCCCGACGCGCTGTTCCTCGGCGCCGAGCCGTTCCTCAACGGCGTAGGCTCCTGTCTGCGCCATATTGAGGAGGCCGGCGTCACGAACGTGCGCCTGCATCACGGCGACGCGCGCGACGTGCTAGCGGCGCTGGCGGACGCCAGCCTCGACCGGATCGATATCCTGTTCCCCGATCCGTGGCCGAAGACGCGCCATCACAAGCGCCGCCTGATCCAGCCGGAGTTCCTGAGCGAACTCGCCCGCGTGCTGAAATCCGGCGCCGAGGTTCGTTTCGCCACGGATTGGGCGCACTACGCGGCGCACACGCTGGAAGTATTCACGCGCGACCAACGTTTCACGTGGAGCGCGGAGAGGGCGGAGGATTGGCGTTCGCCATGGCCAGGGCATACGCCGACGCGATACGAAACCAAGAAGCTGGGCGATTGCGCGCCGATCTGGCTGCGGTTCTACAGGGTATGATTGCGTTTTAACGCTGGCCGCTTAGCATTACCGGATGCGTACAGCGAGCATCCTAGCTAGTAATACGCACGTTCATTTCGTACGTCGCGCTTATGTTTTCGAGCATCGTTGTGATGCTGGCTGGGGAGTTTTTCGGCGAACTCGCAGAGATGCTTAGGTTGGGCAGGTTTTTGCCCTATGGGGTGTCTTTCGTATTAAGCAACATGACGATCCTGTTGTTCGTTATTCCGCCTTTGGCCGCCGCCGTTTCGTATGCCAATCATGATAGCACTCTAGGGCGCCTGTTCGGTTGGTTTGGTATCTGGATGCTTCCCCTTTGGTGGACGCTCTGGATGAGCTTCACGATAAATCCCGATCTACCAACTTATTCTGATGAACCGCCTTGGGCCGAGTGGGGACTGCTACGAGGCCCTTTTCTCATTCTCCTGCCCTACGTCGCTGCCACGGCGCTAGCCACCTTTCTGGACGGCAAAGCCGTGCGAGCGGTGGCATGGCTACGGCGTCCACGGTCGACGCTGTCAGGAAACGAGTTGGCTTAAGGGGCTGACAAACGCCCACAGGCGCGCTATCTATCTCCCAGATACATCGTTGGACGCTCCGGATGGGGCATTCAGCGGCGGTCCGAAAGGGCCGCCGCTTTTGGTTTTCTAAGGGCCGGCATTTGAGCGCTCTTCGCGCCTCTGAAATTCGAGCGGGACAATTCGCCTCGCACTCTCCCTCCCCCTCGTGGGGAGGGATGGGGTGGGGGGAACCACCGATCGACTGGGCGCAACGCCTCTTCGTTGCGCTTAAACGATCCTGGGTTCCCCCCACCCCTGCCCCTCCCCACGAGGGGGAGGGGTGCGTCAGCGCACGTTCAAAAAGCGTGCGCCCATGAAAGCTTCCAATCCTCTGGAAGAGCGCGTGGTCGAGATCATCGAGCCGGTGGCGGCCGATCTGGGCCTGGCGCTGGTGCGCGTGCGGATTTCCGGCATGCGCCGCAAGAAGCTGCAGATCATGGCCGAGCGGCTGGCAGATGGCGGCATGGGCATCGGCGAGTGCGAGAGCCTCTCGCGCGCGATCGGCCCGGTGCTCGACGTGGCCGATCCGATCCCCGGCGAATACGATCTTGAGGTTTCCTCGCCCGGCATCGATCGGCCGCTGGTGCGACTGGAGGATTTCGCGCGCTTCGCCGGCCACGAGGCCAGGGTGGAGCTGGCGCGGATGATCGAGGGGCGCCGGCGCTTTCGCGGCGAGATCCGCAGCGTCGATGGCGATGACGTGGTGATGCAGGTCGATGCAAGCGAGGTGCGCTTGCCGTTCTCGGCGCTTTCTGAAGCGCGCCTCGTGCTCACCGACAAGCTGATCGAAGAAGATTTGAAGCGCGCCGAATTGGCCGCGCCCGAAGATGCCAATTGAGTTGAAGGAGAAGTCTCATGGTTACGGGCGTCAGCGCCAACAGGCTCGAAATTCTGCAGATCGCCGAGGCGGTTGCGCGCGAGAAGGGCATCGAAAAAGAGATCGTGCTCAATTCGATGGAGCACGCGATGCAGAAGGCGGCGCGCTCGCGCTACGGCATCGAGCATGACATCCGCGCGGTGATCGATCCCAAATCCGGCGAGATGACGCTGCTGCGCTGCCAGACGGTGGTGGACGACGACTATCTCGAAGCCCAGGCGCGCCCGTTCAATCCGTACACGGATATAACGCTCGCCGACGCGCTGAAGCGCGATCCTGAAGCCCATGTCGGCAAGGTGTATAATGAAGAACTGCCGCCGATGGATTTCGGCCGCGTCGCCGCACAGACCGCCAAACAGGTGATCAACCACGAAGTCCGCGAGGCCGAGCGCGAGCGCCAGTTCGGCGAATACAAGGATCGCGTCGGCGAGATCGTCAACGGCGTCGTCAAGCGCGTCGAGTATGGCAATATCATCATCGATCTCGGCCGCGCCGAAGGCATCGTGCGCCGCAGCGAAGCGATCCCGCGCGAGAATCTTCATCAGGGCGACCGCACGCGCGCCTACATTTTCGACGTGCGCCGCGAAGCCAAAGGACCGCAGATTTTTCTTTCGCGCGCCAAGCCCGAATTCATGGCCCGCCTGTTCGCGCAGGAAGTGCCGGAGGTCTACGAAGGCGTGATCGAGATCAAGGCCGCCGCCCGCGATCCGGGCAGCCGCGCGAAGATCGCCGTGCTCAGCCACGATAATTCGATTGATCCGGTCGGCGCGTGCGTCGGCATGCGCGGCGCGCGCGTGCAGGCGGTGGTCGGTGAATTGCAGGGCGAAAAGATCGACATCATCCCGTGGTCCGCCGATCCGGCGACGTTCATCGTCAACGCGCTGCAGCCGGCGGAAGTCTCCAAGGTCGTGCTGGAGCCGGAAGATCAGCGCGTGCAGGTCGTAGTCGATGAAACGCAGCTTTCGCTGGCGATCGGCCGGCGCGGGCAGAACGTGCGTTTGGCCAGCCAGCTCACCGGCTGGACGATCGACATTCTCACCGAGGCCGAGGAAAGCGAGAAGCGGCAGAAGGAATTCGCTGCCCGCACGCAGGTCTTCATGTCCGCGCTCGATCTGGATGAGATGATGGCGCAATTGCTCGCGTCCGAAGGCTTCCAGACAATCGAGGAAATCGCCTACGTCGAACTCGACGATCTGGCGGTGATCGAAGGTCTCAACGACGAGATCGCGCAGGAATTGCAGGAACGCGCCCGCGAATATCTCGAAGCCCTCGCCGCCGAACAGGACGCCAAGCGCAAGGAACTTGGCGTAGCCGATGAGGTGGTCGCGCTATCAACGGTGACGCTGCCGATGTCGATCAAGTTCGGCGAAGGCGGGGTCAAGTCGCTCGAGGACGTCGCCGGCCTGGTGCCGGACGATATTCGCGGCTGGTTTGAAACCAAGAACGGCGAGCGGACGCGTCAGCCCGGCGTACTGGAATCGCTCAACCTCACGCCCGAACAGGCTGAGGCGATCATCATGGAGGCGCGCGTCGCCGCTGGATGGATTGAAGCCCCGGCCGTCGAAGAGGCCCCCGCGGTGGAGATGACCGAGGCCGAACAGGTGTTCGGCGAAAGCTGAGGGCGCATGGGTCTGGCGGCCGCTAGCAAAGCGCGCGAACGCCGATGCCTCGTTTCCGGCGAGGTCGCCGAGGAAAGCGCGCTCGTGCGCTTCGCCTTGGCGCCGGACGGGCTTGTCGTTCCCGATGTCGGGGCCAAATTACCAGGACGCGGCGTCTGGGTTTCGGCGCTGCGCGCCAGCCTCGATCAGGCGGTCAAGCGCAACGCGTTCAGCCGTGGCTTCAAAACTGCGGCGCGTGCGCCAGCCGATCTGTCCGATCAGGTGGAAGCGGCCCTGTCGCGGCGGTGCCTTGAAATCCTTGGCTTGGGCAAACGGGCCGGCGCTCTGGCGCTGGGGTTCGACCAGGTCGAGGCGGCGATCCGGCAAGCGCCGCCATTGGGTCTGGTGGAGGCCGCCGACGGCGCGGCGGACGGGCGCGAAAAGCTTGTCCGCCTTGGCTTTGGCCTCTGGTCGCAGGCGCCGCCGATTGTGGGCTGCTTTTCAGCGGCGGAATTGGGCATGGCGCTGGGGCGTGATCGTGTGGTACACGCCGGCTGGCTCCAAGAGCGCATGGCGCGGCTGTGGGCGGTTGAAACGAACCGTCTTTCTGGCTTTCGCGACCTGGCGCCGGAGTCTTGGCGCCTTGCACACGGGGTCATTCCCGGGAACAGGGGCGACGCGGCCGAACGGGCGCCGCGCGAATAGCGCGCCGTCCGCGTTGTGTTTTGGTAGATCGTCTCAGCAATGGGGCGAAACATTGGAAGAGCATGAGCGAAGAGAACGAACGCAAGGACGCGCCAGCCAGCGGCCGCAAACCGCTGACGCTGACCCGCACCACCGCGGGCGGCACGGTAAAGCAAAGTTTCTCGCACGGGCGGAGCAAGTCCGTCGTCGTCGAGATGAAGCAGCGCCGCACCATCGGTCCGGGCGGCGCGCCTGGCGCCGCGCCGGTTGCGCCCGGTCCGGGGGTTCCGCCGCCGCGCGCCGCCGCGTCTAAACCGGCGCCAACGCCTGCCGCTCCGGCGCCCGCGCCGAAACCTTCCGCCACGTTGCGCGCTGGCCTTTCGGACGATGAGGCCCGCCGCCGCGCCGATGCCGTCTCGCGCGCGCAGACCGACGACCAGGTGCGGCGCGAACGCTTGCGCGTCGAAGAAGAACAACGCCGCGCCCTGGAAGAAGCCCAGCGGCGTCTGCTTGAAGAAGATGAAGCCGCTGTCACTGAAGCGCGCCGCCGCGAAGCCGAGCAATCGCCGGCCGAGCAAGTCAACGCCGCGCCGGCCGAAGCGCGCGCGCCAATCGAAGCCGCACCGATCGAGCCCGGCCCGGACATCCTCAGCGAACTCGGCGGCCGCGTGAAGCAAACGCGCCGTCCCATGCCCGTCGCACCCGTCAAGCCCGCCAAAAAAGGCGAGGCTGAGCGACGCAAGGGCAAGCTCACGCTCGAAATGGTCGAGCGCATCACCGAAGGCGACGACGATCGCGTCCGCTCGCTCGCCGCAATGCGCAGAGCCCGGGAGAAGGAAAAAGAGCGCGCAAAGATCCGCGGCGCCAGCGGTGCCGATGCGCGGGTCGCGCGCGAAGTGACGATCCCGGAAGCGATCACGATCCAGGAATTGTCCAACCGCATGGCGATGCGCGCCAGCGAGATCATCAAATACCTGATGCGCCAGGGCACGATGGCGACGATCAACGACGTGCTCGACCCCGACACGGCCGAACTGATCGCCACCGAATTCGGCCATACCGTGCGCCGCGTCGCCGAATCCGATGTCGAGGAGGGCCTGCAGGGCATCGTCGACGAGGACAAGGACCTCCAGCCGCGACCGCCGGTGGTCACGATCATGGGCCACGTCGATCACGGCAAGACCAGCCTGCTCGATGCGTTGCGCCAGACTGACGTCGCCGCGGGCGAAGCCGGCGGGATCACGCAGCATATCGGCGCCTATCAGGTGAAGCTGAAGAACGGCCAGCGCGTCACGTTTCTCGACACGCCGGGCCACGCCGCGTTCTCGTCGATGCGTTCTCGCGGCGCGCAAGTCACCGATATCGTCGTGCTCGTGGTCGCGGCCGATGACGGCGTTATGCCGCAAACCATCGAGGCGATCACCCACACGAAAGCGGCCGGCGTGCCGATGATCGTGGCGATCAACAAGATGGACAAGGAAGACGCCAACCCGGACCGCGTGCTCAACGAATTGCTCCAGCACGAAGTTCTGCACGAAGGCGTCGGCGGCGAAGTGCAAGTGGTGAAGGTCTCGGCGACTAAGAAGACTGGCCTCGACGAATTGGTCGAACGCATCCTGCTGCAAGCCGAAGTGCTCGATTTGAGAGCCAACCCCGATCGTCCGGCTGAAGCCACGATCATCGAATCCAAGCTGGAGCGCGGCCGCGGCGCGGTGGCCACGGCGCTGGTCAAAAGCGGGACGCTGAAGCGCGGCGACATTATCGTTGCCGGCGGCGTATGGGGGCGCGTGCGCGCGCTGGTCAACGAGCGCGATCAGCAGGTGCCGAGCGCGGGGCCCTCCGAACCGGTAGAGGTCATGGGCCTCGAGGGCGTGCCCGATCCCGGCGACATTCTGCACGTCGTCGAAAACGAAACCCGTGCGCGCGAAGTCGCCGAATATCGCCAGCGCGCGCGCAAGGATAAGTCGCATGCCGGCGCTGGCCCGCGCTCCACATCGCTAGAAGCGATGATGGCCAAGTTCAAGGACGCGGCCAACACCGCCAGGGAATTGCCGGTGGTGATCAAGGCCGATGTCCAGGGCTCGGCCGAAGCGATCCAGTTCGCCCTTGAAAAACTGAACACGGACGAAGTCCGCGCCCGCGTGATGAACGCCGGCGTCGGCGGGATCAGCGAATCGGATGTCACGCTCGCCAAGGCGTCCGGGGCGCCGCTGATCGGCTTCAACGTCCGCGCCTCCAAGGAAGCGCGCGAATTGGCCGAGCGTGAAGGCGTCGAAATCCGCTATTACAATATCATCTACGACCTGATCGACGATGTGAAAGGCGTCATGTCCGGCATGCTGGCGCCGCTGCGGCGCGAGACATTCCTGGGCAATGCCGAAATCCTGGAAGTGTTCAACATTTCCAAGGTCGGCCGCATCGCCGGCTGCCGCGTCACCGAAGGCAAGATGATCCGCGGCGCGGGCATCCGCCTGCTGCGCGACAATGTTGTGATCCACGAAGGCGGCAAGCTACAAACGCTGAAGCGGTTCAAGGATGACGTGAACGAAGTGCAGTCCGGCCAGGAATGCGGGATGAGCTTCGAAAACTATCAGGACCTCAAGGCCGGCGATCTTATCGAGTGCTTTAATGTCGAAGTCGTTCAACGCAGCCTTTAGCGCGCTGGTCCTGGCTTCGGTTTTGGCGCTTGGGGGATGCGACGAGTTCTTCGGCAAGAAGGCTGCAACGCCGTCGGCCCCGAACGCGCCTTCGCCGCTGGTGACCAGCCCGAACACGGACGTGGCCGAAATCGCCAGCGCCGAACCGGGGCGTGATCGCCGCCAATGGCGCGCTGCTTCGGCGAACGCCCGCACGCTGACCGGAAACGTCACCACCAGCACGGAAGGGCGCGGCGGCCCGCTGCTTCTGGCCTACGCGACCGGCATCACGATCACCGCCGAGCGCGATGCGACGATGAAGGCGTCGGCGGCGATTTTTCCAGGCGCGGCCAGCTTCGCCGAGAAGATGAATGTCGATCGCCAGGCCGATGTCTATCTCTACCGCGTGACGGATGAACAGCTTTCGCCCAGCGCGGCGAAGGCGGGCGGTTTGTGCGGGGTCGATCGCACGGCGCACGTGGCGGTGAGTGAATTCGTGGGCAAGGAAGGCAATTGGGCGCTGCGCGTCGCGGCATTCAAGGGCGGGCCTTCGCCGGGGACGGATGACGATCCCCAAATATGCGACATCTATCAATATTCCGTGCAATAACACGGCCAAGAACGTTTAGGCGCGTGAGGCGGTCCGAGTCCGCCGCGCGGGGAGCAGGCTATGAGTTCTCATAGATCGCGCGGCGGGCGTGGCGCCGCCGCAGGCCCGAGTCAGCGCCAGTTGCGCGCTGGCGAACTGGTGCGCCACGCACTGGTAGACGTGCTTAAACACCAGGAATTGCGCGACCCCGATCTCAAAGGCGTCATCGTCACGATCGGTGAAGTGCGCGCCTCGCCCGATCTCAAGCACATGACGGCGTTCGTGGCGCCGCTCGGCGGCGGCGATGCGGTGAAGATCGCCGCTGCTTTGACGCGCGCCGCGCCGTTTCTGCGCGGGCGCCTCGGCAAGCACGTCGAGTTGCGTTACACGCCGCAACTGCATTTCATTCCGGACACGTCCTACGACGAAGCCGGCCATATCGCCCAGGTCCTGGCCCGCCCGGAAGTTGCGCGTGATCTCAAGCGCAACGACCAAGACGGAGATGCGTGATGGGCCGCCGCAAAAAGGGCGAGGATGTTTCCGGCTGGGTGATCCTCGATAAGCCGGAAGATTTCACCTCGACAGACGCCGTCGGCGCCGTGCGCCGCGCGTTCAACGCCAACAAGGCCGGCCACGCCGGAACGCTCGATCCGCTCGCCTCGGGCATCCTGCCGATCGCGCTCGGGGAAGCCACCAAGACCGTGCCCTGGCTGATGGAGGCGGATAAATCCTACCGCTTCACGATCTGCTGGGGCGTCTCGACCGACACGCAGGACCGCGAAGGCAAAGCGATTGGCGAAAGCGCGGTTCGGCCCGAGCCCGGAGCGGTCTCCGAGGCGCTTAAAGCCTTCGTCGGCGAGATTCAGCAGGTCCCGCCTGCATTCAGCGCCGTGAAGATCGAGGGCGAGCGCGCCTACGATTTGGCCCGCGCCGGTGAAATCGTGGAGTTGAAAGCCCGGCCCGTCGTGGTTTACCAGGCGGCTGTAGCCGAAACCCCGGATGCAGACCACATCACGCTCACTGTCCGCTGCGGAAAAGGCTTCTACATCCGCGCTCTTGTGCGCGATCTGGCCGCCGCTTTGGGCGCGGAAGGGCACGTTTCGGCGCTCCGGCGCACCCAGGTCGGGGTGTTTTCCGAGGCCGATTCAATCTCCCTCGACGGGCTGAAGGATTTGAGCCATAAGGGCGCCGCGTCCGAACGCCTCAAACCCGTAGAGACCGCGCTGGCCGACATCCCGGCGCTGGCCATAAACGGAGAGGATGCGTTCAGGCTGAAGCAAGGACGGCCGATCGTTCTTCTGCCCCACGTGGTTGAAGATCTTCGCGCAAAATTCCGCCCCCGCACCATCGCAGGCCAGGATGCCTCGCGTGCGGCGGTGGCTTTGTGCGAGGGAAGGGCCGTTGCGCTTGGGGACGTACGCGCGGGCCGATTCAAGCCCACGCGTGTCTTTCATCTCGGGTAATGGAGTATCCCGATGTCGATTACTGCCGAGCGCAAGCAAGCGCTCATCAAAGAACACGCCAAGAGCAAGACCGATACTGGCAGCCCGGAAGTGCAAGTGGCGCTGCTGACCGAGCGGATCACCAACCTCACCGAACACTTCAAGACGCACAAGAAGGACAACCATTCCCGCCGCGGTTTGCTGGCGATGGTGTCCGAGCGGCGTTCTCTTCTCGATTATCTGAAGAAGCGCGATGACGCCCGCTACAAAGCGATCGTCGAAAAATTGGGCCTGCGCCGCTAGGCCAGATTTACGGCGCGCCGTCCGCGGGCTCGGCCCCGGGGCGGCGCAGCCGAGCCCGGGGCCCATAATCCCAGACGTTTGAGGTTATGGACCCCGGACACGCGCAGAAGCGCGTTCCGGGGCCGAGCATGATGTTGCGGGAGCGTCGGCAATCCGGTCGGCGATGCCCGTGATCGCGGCGACCGGGCATTGGGGCTCGCTCGCCAGGAGTAGAGCAGATGTTCAATACACAATCCGTTTCTATCGATTGGGCCGGCCGCAAGCTGACGCTCGAGACCGGGCACATCGCCCGCCAGGCCGACGGCGCGGTGTTCGCGACGTGGGGCGAGACCGCGCTGCTGGCCACCGCCGTCGCCGCGCGCGAAGCCAAACCGGGGCAGGATTTCTTCCCGTTGACGGTCAACTATCAGGAAAAGACGTTCGCCTCGGGCCGCATTCCCGGCGGCTATTTCAAACGCGAAGGCCGGCCGACCGAGCGTGAAACGCTGATCAGCCGCCTGATCGACCGCCCGATCCGCCCGCTGTTCGTCGATGGCTTCAAGAACGAAACGCAAGTCATCATCACCGTCCTTTCGTGGGACAATGAAAACGAATCCGACATTCTGGCGCTCGTCGCCGCCTCGGCCGCGCTGACGATTTCCGGCGTGCCGTTCATGGGTCCGATCGGCGCTTCGCGCGTGGGCTGGATCGATGGCAAGCCGATGCTCAATCCCACGATCGAGCAGATGAAGACCAGCGAACTTGATCTGGTCATGGCCGGCACCGCCGATGCGATCATGATGGTCGAATCCGAAGTGAAGGAACTCGACGAAGCGCAGATGCTGCTGGCGCTGCAGACCGGCCATAAAGGCATGCAGCCGGTGATCGACGCAATCATCGCGCTGGCCGAAAAAGCCGGCAAGGAGCCATGGGATTTCGCGCCGGTCTCACTCGCGGCTCAGAAGAAGTCGATCGCCGACATCGTCGGCAAGGACCTCGGCGACGCCTACAAGATCGTCAAAAAGGAAGAGCGCTACAAGGCCGTCGGCGCCCTGCGCGACAAGGCCAAGGCCGCTCTGGTCAAAACCGAAGCCAACCCGGCAGGCCTCGACGCCAACGTGTTCAAGGATGCGTTCAAGGAAGTCGAAAGCGATATTGTCCGTTCGCGCGTGGTGAAGGAAAAGGCCCGGATCGATGGCCGTGCTGTCGATAAGGTCCGCCCGATCGTCTCCGAAGTCGGCATTTTGCCGCGCACGCACGGCTCGGCGCTGTTCACCCGCGGTGAAACGCAAGCCATCGTCGTCGCCACGCTCGGCACCGGCGAAGACGAGCAATATGTCGATGCACTCGCCGGCACCTACAAAGAGCGCTTCATGCTGCACTACAATTTCCCTCCCTACAGCGTCGGTGAAACCGGCCGCATGGGCGGGGCGGGGCGGCGTGAAATCGGTCACGGCAAACTGGCCTGGCGCGCGCTAAAGGCGGTGCTGCCGACGGCGGAGCAATTCCCCTACACGGTGCGCCTGGTTTCGGAGATCACCGAGTCCAACGGCTCATCGTCGATGGCCACGGTTTGCGGCTCTTCGCTGGCGCTGATGGATGCCGGCGTGCCGCTGCTGCGCCCGGTCGCGGGCGTTGCGATGGGGCTGATCCTCGAAGATTACGGCTTCGAAGTGCTGACCGACATCCTGGGCGACGAAGACCACCTCGGCGACATGGATTTCAAGGTCGCCGGCACCGAGAAGGGCATCACGTCCCTGCAGATGGATATCAAGGTCGCGGGCATCACCGAGGAAATCATGCGCGTGGCGATGGACCGCGCCCATGCCGGCCGGATGCATATCCTCGCTGAAATGAACAAGGCGCTCAGCTCGTCGCGTTCGGATGTCGGCGCCAATGCGCCGCGCATCGTTCAGATCAAGATACCGACCGACAAGATTCGCGACGTGATCGGCACCGGCGGCAAGGTGATCCGCGAGATCGTCGAAAAGACCGGCGCCAAGATCAACGTCGAGGACGACGGCACGGTGAAGGTCGCTTCCGCCAACGCCGATGCGATCGAGGCGGCTGTGAAATGGATCAAATCACTGACCAGCGAGCCGGAAGTCGGCCAGATCTATGACGGCAAGGTCGTCAAGGTCGTCGAGTTCGGCGCGTTCGTGAATTTCTTCGGCGCGAAAGATGGTCTCGTGCACGTTTCGCAAATGAAGAACGAGCGCGTCAGCAAACCGGGCGACGTGGTCAAGGAAGGCGATGTCGTGAAGGTCAAGCTGCTCGGCTTTGACGATCGCGGCAAGGTGCGCCTGTCGATGAAGGTTGTCGATCAGCAGACCGGAGAAGACCTTGAAGGCAAGCAGCAAAAAGAAGCCGCTGCGGGCTGACCGGTGATGAGCGCGCTCGATCTCGTCCGCGAAATCGAACGGGTCGAGCGCGACGCCTGGGCTGATCTCTACGAGGCCGCGCCGGATCATGTCCGCGCGGCGCTCGGCCTTCAATCACGCCGGATCGGCGAGAGCTTGCTGGTGATCTGCCGCGCCATCGACAATTTGCAGTTCAACCGTCTGAACGGGCTTGGCGTGTTCACGCCCGCGCGCGGCGAAGAGGTCGACGAAGCGATCGCCGCGTTCGATGCCGCGGGCGTGAAGGATTGGGTGATCCACTTCGCCGACGGCGCCGAGGGCGTCGAACTCGCCTGCGGGTCGCGCGATTTGTCACCGCATCCACGCGCCTGGGCGAAATTCGCACGCGACGCTGCGCCGGCCGCGGAAGTCGCCACCGTTCTGCAGGTCCGCGAAGTCGGCGCAAACGAAGCCGACCGGTTCGGCGAAACCGTGGCCGAAGGCTTTGGCCTACCGCAGGTCGTGGGCGACTGGCTCTCGGCGCTGCCGGGCCGTGACAAATGGAAGTGCTGCGTCGCGTTCGACGGCGAAGCGCCGGTCGGCGCTGGCGCGCTGTTTATCGACGGCGCCAATGCCTGGCTCGGCATGGGCGCCACGCTCGCCGCGCATCGCGGGCGCGGCGCGCAGCCGGCGATCCTTGCCACGCGTATCGAGGCCGCACGGCAGGCTGGATGCCAGATCCTCACCACCGAAACCGGCATCCCAAGCGGCGGGGAGGCGGGCCCGTCCTACAGGAACATCCACCGCGCCGGATTTCTGGTCGCCTATCCGCGGCCGAATTTGCGGCGCGCTTAGGTCAACGCCGCATCGCTCGGCGTCTCGCTCACGCCTCGACGCCCTCCGGCAGGCCCACGACGTGGAAGCCGGCATCGACGTGGATTACTTCGCCGGTGGTGGAGCGGCCCAGATCGGAGAGCAGCCACAGCGCGCAGCCGGCGATGCCTTCCATGCTGGTGTCTTCTTTCAGCAGGCTCCACGCGCGTCCCGTCGAAATCAGACCACGCCCGCCCTGAATGCCGGCGATCGCCAGCGTCTTCATCGGGCCGGCGGAGATCGCATTCACGCGTACGCCCTTGGGCCCCAGATCGCGCGCCATGTAGCGCGTGCTGGCTTCCAGCGCGGCTTTTGCCACGCCCATCACATTGTAGCTCGGCAGTACGCGTTCGGCGCCGAGATAGGTGAGGGTAATCATCGAGCCGCCCGGCTTCATCATCGCCGCCGCACGCTTGCCGCAGGCGACGAACGAAAACGCCGACACATCCATCGTGCGCAGGAAATTCTCGCGCGTGGTATTTTCGGTGAACGAGCCCTTGAGTTCGTTCTTGTCGGAAAACGCGATGGCGTGGACAAGAAAATCCATCCCGCCCCATTTCGCGTTCAGCATGCCAAACGCCTTGTCGAGATCGGAATCATTCGTCACGTCGCAGGGCACGACGAGGTTCTGGTTGCCGCCGATTGAATCGACCAGCGGGCGCACCCGCTTTTCCAACGCCTCGCCCTGATAGCTGAAGGCCAGCTCGGCGCCTTGTGCGTGCAACTGGCGCGCGATGCCCCAGGCGATCGACATGTCGTTGGCCACGCCCATCACCAGGCCGCGCTTGCCCTGCATCAGCGTGCCAACCGGCATCGTTTCGTCCGCCACCCGCGCCTCCGTCCTTGTCTTGCCGCACATGGCCGCGCCGGGCCGGAGGGGTCAAGCAAGGCAAGGCGCTTGACTTCAGAATGATCAAGATATATCTGAGCAAAAGATATATCTTATATCGCTCTAGGAATAACGAATGAGAATGCATGGACATCGATTTGGCCGCCATCGCGGCTTTGGCGGCGGCGAGGGCGG
Source organism: Caulobacterales bacterium (assembly GCA_035549875.1). GTDB lineage: Bacteria > Pseudomonadota > Alphaproteobacteria > Caulobacterales > Aquidulcibacteraceae > JAKFWI01. The sequence goes on along the minus strand of DASZPV010000217.1, from coordinate 1,216 downwards.
AGGGCCGCCCTGGGCTCACCGGATGTGGGGCGGCGGCGGCCGGCGGGGGCGGATGTTTGAACAGGGCGCGCTGCGCCTCGTCATCCTGCGCCTGCTCAGCGAAAAGCCACGCCACGGCTATGAGATCATCAAGGCGGTCGAGGAGGCCTTCGGCGGCGGCTACACGCCCAGCCCCGGCATCGTCTACCCGACGCTGACCCTGCTCGAAGAGCTGGGCTACGCCACCGTCACCGCCCAGGAGGGCGGCAAGAAGCTGTTCGCGATCACGCCCGAGGGCGAAACGTTTCTTGGCGAGAACGCCAAGCAGGCCGATGGCGTGTTCGCGCGCATTCATGCCGCGCGCGAAGCCTTCGGCGGCGGCCCGCCGGCGCCGGTGTTGCGGGCGATGGAAAACCTGCGCATGGCCGGGCGCATGCGCCTCGCGCGCGGCGATTTAAGCGAAGTCGTTATCTCCATTATCGTGGAAGCGCTCGATGAGGCCGCCCGCAAGATCGAGAAGAGCTGATCACGCGCGCTGAAACTGAAATCGCGACGCCGCAGGCGAGCATTTATCTCCAGTAGCTCTGCAAACACTGGAGCCACAAATTCCAGGTCGAAGCAGGGGAAGATTCCGTTCTCCTCCGGCGCGACCTGCTTTCTTGACGCACACCGCGAAGATTGAGTGAGCCGACGTGGCGCGTAGTCTAACTTCATCCTGCCCCGTTTACGGGGGAGGTGGATCGCGGCGAAGCCGCGAGACGGAGGGGGCAGTGACATTTCAACGTCGCATGCCCCCTCAGTCAGCTTCGCTGACAGCTCCCCCGTAAACGGGGGAGCATAAGGTGGCGCTACTTCTTCTTCGCCTTCCGCTTCCGTGTAGCGGCGGCTTTCTTCGCTGAAGCGGAGCGCGCGGCGGCCGGCCGTTGCGCGGAGGCTTTGCCGGCAAGGCGCCCACCTTTTCTCGACGGCGCGGCGTTCATTTTCTTCCCGCGGCCCGAACCCGATTTCTTTCCGCCGCCGGTTTCGGCGTTGACGGTGGCCCAGCCGCGGGCCGCGGCCTCCTTCGCGGGCGTGCCGCGTTTTTCGTAGCCTTCCTCGATGTGTTCGGCCTGGCGCTTTTGCTTGTCGGTATAGGCGGATTTATCTCCACGCGGCATGGGCGTTTCTCCTCAGTGCTTACGGGGCAATTTAAGTTCGACGGCTTTGGCGCCGACCTCGCTCTCGCCGCGCCCAAGCG
>DASZPV010000216.1:0-1841 GCA_035549875.1 Caulobacterales bacterium | reverse complement strand
GCGCGGACCGGAAGCGGGAGAGCTTTCGGCGTTTGCGCGCGGGCAGGGTCTTGTCGCGCTGATTGATCCGTACACGAACAAAGCCGCGGTGGATGCGCTGGCCAGCGCGGGCCTTACAGCCTTCGCGATGGAATTCGTGCCGCGCATCACCCGCGCGCAGAGCATGGACGCGCTCAGCTCGCAGTCCAATCTGGCCGGCTACCGGGCCGTGATCGAAGCGGCCGAACTCTATGGCCGCGCGTTTCCGATGATGATGACCGCCGCCGGCACCGTCGCCGCCGCGCGCGTGTTCATCATGGGTGCGGGCGTGGCGGGCTTGCAGGCCATCGCCACCGCGCGCCGCCTCGGCGCCGTGGTCAGCGCCACGGATGTGCGCCCCGCCGCGAAGGAACAGGTAGCTTCCCTCGGCGGCAAGTTCGTGGCCGTCGAGGATGAGGAATTCAAGCAGGCCGAAACCGCCGCCGGCTACGCCAAGCCGATGAGCGCCGAATACCAGGCCAAACAGGCCGCGCTGGTGGCCGAACACATCGCCAAGCAGGACGTGGTGATCACCACCGCGCTGATCCCTGGCCGCAAGGCGCCGGTGCTTGTCACCGAGGCGATGGTGCGGGCGATGCGTCCCGGTTCGGTGATTATCGACCTGGCCGCCGCCGCCGGCGGCAATTGCCCGCTCACCAAGGCCGATGAAATCGTCGATGTCGATGGCGTCAGGATCGCCGGTTTTTCCAATCTGCCCGCGCGTCTGGCCGCTGATTCCTCGGCGCTCTACGCCAGGAACCTGCTCGCGCTGGTTCCGCTACTGACCGACAAGGACACCAAGGCCTTCGCTCCGCACTGGGACGACGAAATCGTCAAGGGTGCGGCGCTGACCAGGGATGGCGCGCTGATCCATCCGGCTTTCGCCCAGCAAGCGGCATAACAAGGAAGCAGTTCAACATCGCGCGCCGCTTGGGCAGATTTTCGCCTCCCGGTCCGGGTCCGGTTGACCGCGCCGCTAGAAAAACGCTTATGTTTTGCCGCCCAAAGCTGCGAGGAGAGCATGGAAGCCGTTGACCCGATCGTGTTTCGCCTGGCCATTTTCGTGCTGGCGATTTTCGTCGGCTATTACGTCGTCTGGTCGGTCACGCCGGCTTTGCACACACCGCTGATGAGCGTCACCAATGCGATTTCCTCGGTGATCATCGTCGGCGCGCTAATTGCGGCCACGGCTGGCGTGGGCGAAGCCACGCTCGCCACCGGCCGTTGGGTCGCCAAAGGCGGCGGCGCGCTCGGCGCGGGCCTGGCCGCGGTCAACATTTTCGGCGGCTTCCTGGTCACCCAGCGCATGCTGGCCATGTACAAAAAGAAAGACCGCAAGTGACGGCCGATCGTTGGCGGCGCCTGCTGAGGCTGGCGATGCGCGGCGACATCACGCTGTCGCAGTTTGAAGCGCGCTTCATGCGGGTGTGGGATGAAACGCGCGCGCGGGGAGAGCGTAATCCCAAGGCGGTCGAGGATCTGTTTCACTACGTGAAGAACTACGTCGCCGACCGGGATTTGTTCGTACCCGGTTCGTCCGATGTGGACGATCAGCAATTACACCAGGCCTTGCGGCGCGCCGACGCCAATCTGGCGCCCAAAGGCGCGCTCGGTCTCATGCGCTGGTTCGCGGCCCTGCCGCTTTACATCGCTCTGATCGGCGCCACTGCCGCGCAGGAGGTTGCGCCGCCGCCCAATCCTATCGCGATGCTTGAAGAATGCGTACGGGCGCGCGCCGAGATACTGGAAATCTCTCGCGAAGCGGCCGATCTCGTCGCTACGGCGGCGATCCAGAAATGCAGCCGTGAACTCACCGCCGCCAC
>DASZPV010000215.1:0-2052 GCA_035549875.1 Caulobacterales bacterium | reverse complement strand
ATGGCGCGCCCGACAGGATTCGAACCTGTGACCCCTGCCTTCGGAGGGCAGTACTCTATCCAGCTGAGCTACGGGCGCCTTTTCCTTGCCGCCGGCCGGCTTTAAGGAGCGCGGAGGCTTAGCCGAGCCGGCCAAACCGTGCAATCTGGACCGTGCAATCTCATCGCCCCAGACAGGAGCCCCATGAAGCGTTTCGCCGGTCTTGTCTCCGCCGTTCTGCTGCTGGTGCTGGCCGGCTGCGCCCAAAGCGGACCTGCGCTGTGGCGGCTCAAGGATGCCGACAGCGAGATCACTCTGTTCGGCACGGTTCATCTGCTGCCGCCCAAGCTGAAATGGCGCACGGCGGCGATCGATGCGGCGTTCGCGGGCGCGGACACGGTCTATTTCGAAACCGAGACCGACACGGCCGCGCAAGCCCGGATTGCGGCGCTGATCAAGACGCTGGGCGAAAATCCGCCCGGCGTGACGCTGACCAGCGTGCTCGGCGATACCGACCAGCGCGATCTGGCGCGGGTGTGCGTGAATATCAGGATCGATTGTGCGGCCCTGCAAAAAGCGCGGCCGTGGCTGGCGGCGGTGGAGCTTTCGGTTTCCTTCGTCATCGCGCAGGGTCAGGCGGCCGATGCGGGCGTGGAGCATGTGCTGGAGGCGCAAGCGCAAAGCACCGGCAAGACGCGCAAATATTTCGAGACATCCGAACAGCAGCTCAATTTCTTCGCGACTCTGCCGCGCGACGCGGAAATCGCGTTTCTGCATTCGACGCTGAAGGAAATTTTGCAGAACAACAAAGACACCGACGCGATGAACAGGGCCTGGGCGCACGGCGATACCAGAACGCTGCAACGCTATCTCGACACGATGACCAAAGAAGCCGGCCCGGAAATCTACGCCGCCCTGATCCGCGACAGAAACAAAGTCTGGGCCGATGAAATTGACGCAATGATGAAGGGCAAAGGCAAAGTGTTCATCGCGGTGGGCGCGGCGCATCTGCTGGGCCCGGACAGCGTGCCGGCGCTGCTGAGGGCGAAGGGGTATAAGGTCGAGGGGCCTTAGCGGGCGCATTTTCGGCTTCCTTCTCCCGCGTGCGGGAGTGATCGCGGCGCAGCCGCGAGACGGATGCGGGCCCGTTCTGCTGGCATTGAGTTCTGCGCCAACGCCCTCACCCCTGCCCCTCTCCCGCACGCGGGAGAGGGAACGCCGATAGCCACGGGCTTGCGCTCCGTGTGCGGACGATCCGGCTTTTTCCGCGCTTCAACTCGTGTTGAGCGCAAGATCGATCTCCCATTGCGCATCGCTGAGCGCGCTTTGCACGGTGTTGGCGGGCGCGCGGTAGGGGCGGAATGCGGCTTCGACGGCTTCGCGCTTGGTCGCGAGCAGACGGCGGAGGCGCGCCAGCGCGGGCGCGGGATTTTCCAGCACGCGGCGCAACGCTTCGAGCCGGCGCGCCAGCGGCAGGGCGTTGAAATTGACAGCGCCGCCGCGCGCGTCCGCAGACGCATCGGCGCCAGAGTCGGTGCGAGGTTTTCGGCTCAATGCGCCCATCGGCATGACGTTGAAACGCACGCGCCATTCTGCTGACTCGGGATGGATGTCCTCGATCTGCCGGTCGGCGAACGCGATCGTGATGCGCCCCGGCAAGGCTTTTGGCGGCGCATCGTTTGGTTTCGGCATGGTCAGCGCTTTCAGCAGCAACAACCGCCGCGCCAGCGCCTCCACCGGGCCGAGCCATGCAAGAATATCGCGCCGGTTCTGGCGCATCAGAATGAGTTGCGTCGCGATCTCGAACGGCGCCCCAAACAACGCAACGATCGCGGCATAAAGATCGCCGACGTTCTGCCATGCATCCTGAAGAGAGAAGGGCTCGCGGTTCATGGCGCTGAGTGTAGGGCACCGCGAGGCAGGTCGGATAAGGTTTGGGGCTGTCCTAGGAAACGCTGCGGTTTGAGAGCCTGATCCACGTTCTAAGGGTGCGCAAGAGCTTTGCTGGCGAGCCGTAATTGAAGCGCCACTCGCATTCTTTGAGGAAGAGATGGAAGTGGTGGCGCGGAACGC
>DASZPV010000214.1:0-10858 GCA_035549875.1 Caulobacterales bacterium | reverse complement strand
GGATTGCCCATGTTCACGCCGCCGGGGCCGGAGAGCACATCGCCGTTCGGCAAGCGCGCAGCGTAATCCATCCGCACCGTATCGGTTTCACGCGCGACCGGAATTTCATTCCAGGCGAGGCGCGGCGGGCCCATATCGATCGAGACGCGTTGCGGGCCGGCATTGGCGGCCTGCAACAGACCGCCGACGGTTTCGATGCTGGCGGCGGGTTTGCTGGTTTCCTGCATCAGCAGCCAGCCGACGCAGCGGGCGGCGTTGCCGCACGCCTCCACCTCGCCGCCATCGGCGTTCCAGATGCGCATGAAGGCGTCGCCGCGCGAGGAACGCTCCATCGCGATGATCTGGTCGCAGCCGACGCCGGCTTCGCGGTCGGCAATGGCGCGGGCCGCGTCGGGCGTCAGTGCGAAGGCGCCGCGCGCCCTGGCGTCGAAAATGACAAAGTCATTCCCCGCACCGTTCATTTTGAGATAACGCATCGCCCACGGCCTCTTCGCATGTTCATATAAGGGGTTTGCTATTGGCGGACCACCCTCCCCGCGTGGGGAGGGTCGGCGCGAAGCGACGGGGTCGGGTGAAACACCAAGGGTGGGTCAAGTGGCTAAATCGCGAACGTTGAGCGTCGCCCCACCCCGTCTTGCGCTGCGCGCTTCGCCGACCCTCCCCTCACGGGGAGGGTGAGCGCTCTGCTCTTGGCCGTGCCTCGGCAATCTGCTTGTTTGAATTTATGCGTTTGATCCAAACCCTGACCGCTGGCGCGCTTGGCGCGGCGGCCCTCCTCACAGCAGCGTGCGCCTCCTTGTCCATGACATCGAACAACGACCCCTTCCTCTGGCTGGAAGACATCGACGGCCCGCGCGCGCTGGCGTGGGTCAATGCGCAAAACGCCCGCTCGCTGGCTGAGTTGCAGGCCGATCCGCGTTATGCCCCGGCCAAGGCGCAGGCGCTGGCGATCCTCAATTCCAAGGACCGCCTGCCGCTCGGCACGATCCGCGATGGCTATGTCTATAATTTCTGGCAGGACGAGAGCCATGTGCGCGGCATCTGGCGGCGCGCGCCGCTTGCTTCTTATCGCACCGGCAATCCGGCATGGGACATTCTGCTGGACGTGGACGCGCTGGCTGCGCGCGAGAACGCCAATTGGGTATTCGCCGGCGCGCAATGCCTGGACCATGACGACCGCCATTGCCTGATCATGCTCTCCAACGGCGGCAAGGACGCCAAGACCGCACGCGAATTTGACGCGACGCGCAAAGCCTTCGTCGATGGCGGGTTTGCACTGCCGGAGGCGAAGTTCGACATCGCCTGGAAAGACGCCGACACGCTGCTCATCGCCACCGATTGGGGGCCGGGCACGCTGACGGACTCGGGCTATCCGTTCATCATCAAGGAAGCCAGGCGCGGCCAGCCGCTGGCTTCGGCGCGCGAAATTCTTCGTGGGACGGCAAAGGACGTCGCGGCGGCGCCAAGCGTAATCGAATCCGAAGACGGGACCCGTCTGCCGATCGCGATCGTCGCAGATACGTTCTTCACCAGCACGATCTACCGGCTCGACGGTGCGGCGCCGGCGAAAATTACCCTGCCCGAACGCGTCAGCGTGCGCGGGCTGCACAAGGACCAATTGGTTTTTACAATCGAGCAGGACTGGACGGTCGCTGGCAAAACCTATTCCAGCGGTTCTCTGCTTTCGATGAAGCTCGACCAGACCGCCCTGCCCGCGCCGCAGATTCACTTGCTGTATGGCCCCGGCCCGCGGGAATCGATCGAGGATGTGGCGATCACAAAAAACGCTGTGCTGGTTTCGGCGACACGCAACGTGCTTGGCCGCCTGCTGCGCTATTCTTTTGACGGCCGCGCGTGGCTGGAGACTGAGATCGCGCTGCCTGCCGGCACTGTATCGTTGGCTTCAGCGTCGCCGGATGCAACCACCGCCTTAGCCGTCGCCGAAGACCCGCTGAAGCCGCAGACGCTTTACGATATCGACGCGCAGACCGGCGCGGCGAAGGCGATCAAGGCGCTGCCGGCCTTGTTCAACGCAACTGGTCTTTCGGTACAGCAGTTCGAAGCGGCCAGCACGGACGGCGTGAAGATACCCTATTTCGTCGTCGCCAAGCCTGAGGTGCTGGCAAAAGGCGAAGCGCCGACGCTGCTCTATGGCTATGGCGGTTTTCAGGTTTCGATGAACCCGACCTACTCGCCGGTGCTGGGCAAGCTCTGGCTCGAAGCCGGCGGCGTCTACGTGCTGGCGAACATCCGCGGCGGCGGTGAATTCGGCCCCGCCTGGCACCAGGCCGGGCTCAAAACCAAGCGGCAAATCATATACGACGATTTCATCGCCGTGGCGCAGGACCTAATCGCGCGCAAGATCACCAGCCCGCGCCGTCTAGGCATCGAGGGCGGCAGCAATGGCGGCCTGCTCATGGGCGTGATGCTGACGCAGCGGCCGGATCTGTTCCACGCCGCCGTCGTGCAGGTGCCGCTGCTCGACATGCTGCGCTACGACAAATTGCTCGCTGGCGCGTCGTGGGTGGACGAATACGGCTCGCCCGCCGTGCCGGAAGAACGCAAATGGCTGGTGAAGATGTCGCCCTATCAAAACCTGAAGAAGCGGGCCGATTTCCCCGAGCCGTTTTTCGTCACGTCGACCAAAGATGACCGCGTCCATCCCGGCCATGCGCGCAAATATGCGGCGAAGATGGAAAAGCTCGGCATGCCGTTCCTGTATTACGAGAACACGGATGGCGGCCATGCAGCCAGCGCCAATCTGAAAGAGCGCGCCAAGCGCCAGGCGCTGGAATTCACCTATCTCAAGCGAAAGCTGATGGATTGAGCGAAGCGCTGGACACCGCCGCAGCGCCGGCGGCGCGCGTTATGCCGCCGCCCCTGACCAAGGCGACTCTCGTTCTGGCGGCGATGTGCTTTGTCCTCGGCGCGCTTATCGCGCTGATTGGGCTTTCCACCCCGCCGTGGATGGACGAATTCAACACGTACGTGACGACAGAGCACGGCCATTCGCTGCACACGTTTTTCGATTACGTCTTGCGCGGCCAGCACCCGCTCGGTTTTGAGGGGCCGATTTATCTGGCGCAGGCGCTCGGCGTCACCGACCTGATCGCCCTGCGGCTCTACAATCTGTGGGGCGTTGCGCTGGCGCTCGGCGCCGTCTGGATCAGCTACAAGCGCGGCGCGCTGACTGCCGTGCAAGCCGCGGTCATTGTCGCGCTCTACGCGTCCTCCACCAACTTCATGAGCTATTTCGGCTCGCTGCGGCCGTATTTTCTGGTGTTCTCCTCTTCAATCGCCGTGGCGCTGGCTTGGCGGCTCGTTCTGCTTCACGGCTGGCGCACGGCGCTGTTGCTGTGGTGCGGCGCGCTCGCGATTTTCACCAACCTGCACTATTTCGCCACCATATTCGGCGGCCTGCTGACCGCCGGCCTGCTCGTTGAACGCCTGGTCGCGCGCGACAGGAACGGCGCCATCGCGATCGCCGCAGTCAGCACGCTAGCCGCCTCCCCCGCGCTTGTGCTCGGCATCCTGCAGTCCAACTCAACGATCGATTCCGGCACGCTGTACTATTTCACCCCCGGCGTGTTGGCCGGACTTGCCGCGATTGGCGCCGCTGCTGGCGCGGCGATCGCAATGAACGCCCCCGCCGCGCTGTGTGCGCTGTGGGGCGGTTATCTAGCGCTGCGCAGGCGCGCGGAAATTGACGCGCTCGCCCTGCTGGGCCTTGCCGTCTTGTTCTTCGCGCTCATGCTCGGCGCGCATCTGTTCAAGCCGCTATTGTACGACCGCTATCTGATCGCCGCCTCCGGCGCGATCCTGGTCGCCGTCGCCATCCTCGGCGCGGGAGGCGCGGCCCACCGCCTCGCTGCGCCGGCGATCTGCGTCTTCGCGCTTCTGGTGCAGGCATGGACGCTGTTTTTTGCGCCGAAGCTGGTCGGCTGGGAACAAACGGCGGAAGTGGTGGCGCAGTTCGTACAAGACTGCCCCGGCACGCAGGTCTACACCGTGCCCTATGCGCGCGTTTCAAACGGACCGATCTGGAGCACGCCGCTCAACCCCACCGAGATCGAAGCGCGCCGTTTTGGCTATCGCTATTACGCCGCCCGGCATCACTTCCCGATTCACGATCTTGCGCCCGGCGCCAGCATCGGCGCTTCGGGAGGTTGCAAGGCAGTGATCTGGATCGAGCATTTCTGGCCGGATACGCCGCCCGAACGCCTGCTTTCCAATCTACGCATCTACAACAAGGGCCCGGCGTTCTTTACGCAAATCGGCTCCGGCGTCGTTGTGACTGTAGAGCCCAAGCGCTAGGACAGCCGAACATGTCGAAGCGCTTTTCAATGCTGATCCTCGCCGGGATGGTGCTTGGCATCATCGCCGGCTGGCTGTGCAACACGCAGATGCCATCAGCGCAGGCCGCCCAGGTCGCGGACAATCTGAAAATCGTCACCGATATTTTCCTGCGCCTGATCCACGTGCTGGTCGGACCGCTGGTGTTCTCCTCGCTCGTTGCGGGCATCGCCAATATCGGCGCGGGCGCGCAGGTTGGCCGGATCGGCGCCCGCACGGTGCTCTGGTTCATTTGCGCCTCGATCGTCTCGCTGCTGCTCGGCATGTTGATGGTCAACCTGCTGCAACCTGGCGCCGGGCTGAGCCTGCCGCCCGAAACCGCCGCCTCCGGCGTCAACCCGGACGCGCTCAAGTTCTCCGAATTCGTCACGCATATCTTCCCCCGTTCGTTCTTCGAGGCGATGTCGAGCGGGGAAATCCTGCAAATTGTGATCTTCTCCGTGTTCGTCGGCGTGGCGCTCGCCTCGCTTGGCGAACGCACGGCCAGCCTGGTCAGGATCGCCGAGCAAATTCTGGAGGTAATGCTCAAGATCACCGGCTACGTGATGCTGATCGCCCCGCTGGCGGTGTTCGCCGCCATCACCGCGACCATCGCCAAAAACGGCCTGGGCATTCTCCTCACCTACGTGAAATTCGTCGGCGGATTTTATCTTTCGATCGGCGTGCTGTGGCTGGCGGTCGCAGCGGCGGGTTTTCTGGTCGTCGGCCGGCGCATCGGCGCCCTGTTCGGCGAAATCCGCGATCCGATCCTGCTGGCCTTTTCGACCTCCAGTTCGGAAGCGGCGTTTCCACGCCTGATGGAGGGATTGCGCCGGTTCGGCGTGCCGCGGCGGATTTCCGGTTTCGTGTTGCCGCTGGGCTATTCGTTCAACCTCGACGGCTCGATGATGTACTGCACCTTCGCCAGCCTGTTCATCGCGCAGGCCTACGGGGTGCATCTCATGTTCGCGCAGCAGGCGACCATGCTGGGCCTGCTGATGGTCACCTCCAAGGGCATGGCCGGGGTGCCGCGCGCCTCGCTGGTGGTGATCGCCGCCACGCTGGCGTTTTTCCGCATTCCGGAGGCCGGGATCGTCCTGATCCTGGCGGTCGATCAGTTTCTCGACATGGGCCGCAGCGCCACCAACATCGTCGGCAACGCCGTGGCCTCGGCGGCGCAGGCGAAATGGGAAGGCGAACTGGCCGACGGCCCGGCCGATGAGTCGATTTTGGTGGTGATCACCGAATCGCCATCGTCTGGCGCTTGAAGGCGGCTTGAAGCGAGGCGACGCCCGCGCCACTTTGGAGCGTGGGGACCACACGCGGCCCGGGGACTAATGGAATGACCGCGTTACGCATTGCCGTCGGCCTGCTTGGCCTCGCCCTGCTCGGCGCCATTGCCTGGGCGGTGTTGCAGACTGCCTCGCTGCAGGATTTTGGCTACGAAACCCAAGCCCTCTTTGACCAGCCATGGGGGCTGGTAAGCCTTTCAGACCTATATGTTGGGTTCGCATTGACCGCGATCGTGATGATGCTGAGCGAACGATCGTTCATCGCGGGCCTGCTCTGGGCCCTGCCGCTTTTCGTGCTTGGAAATGTCTGGGCGGCGCTTTGGCTGGTCCTGCGGCTGCCCCGCCTGGCCGAGCGGCTCACCCGGCCGGACTGGCCCTCGTCCACGGGCTAGGCGCCCATGATACAGATCACCGGCTTCGATCATATCGTGCTGCGGGTGCGCGACCTGGAGCGCATGGTTGCGTTCTACGGCGATGTGCTGGGCATGAAGGTGGCGCATCGGCAGGACGATCTTGGCCTGGTGCATCTGCGCGCCGGGCCGTCCCTGCTCGACCTTGTCGCCATCGACGGGCCGTTGGGCCGGCAAGGCGGCGCGCCGGGCGGATCGGCGCTGAACCTCGACCATTTCTGCCTGAACGTCGCCGATTTCGACCTCGCCCGCGTGCGCGCTCATCTGGAGGCGCACGGCGTCGAGATCGGCGAAGACGCAATGCGGTACGGCGCCGGCGGACCGGGCCTGTCGCTCTACCTCAAGGATCCCGAGGGCAACGCCCTGGAACTGCGCGGCTGATTGATTTCCGCTAGCCCGGCGCGTAAACACCCGCCCACGCGCCCAAGCAAGATGCGCGCTTTGACCGGTGCTCTGACGCTGGCGAGGCACCCCGCCCGACGTGATCGTCCGGCGGGGCGTGTTGCGTTTGGGTTCTGGAGAAGGTTTTTTCGAGTTGCAGCATCGCATGATGATTTCGCGCTTCCCCTCCCCCTCGTGGGGAGGAGTTAGGGGTCGGGGAAACGACCGATCGACTGGGTCGGTACCGGATGGTGTTGCGCCCGGTCGATCCGTGGTTCCCCCCCACCTCATTCCTCCCCCACGAGGGGGGAGGAAGGCGCATAATCACATCGCGCAGGGCGAGGCAGCCCATGTTTGACGCGCTGACCGAGCGCCTGACCGGCGTATTCGACAAGCTGACCGGCCGCGGCGCGCTCTCGCCCGCGGACGTGGAGGCGGCCATGCGCGAAGTGCGCGTGGCGCTGCTGGAAGCGGATGTGGCCCTGCCCGTCGTGCGCAGCTTCATCGACAAGGTAAAGGCCGAGGCGGTGGGCGAAGCGGTGATCCGCTCGGTCACGCCCGGCCAGATGGTGGTCAAGATCGTCTACGATCAATTGGTCGAGACGCTCGGTGGCACGGGCGCACCCGAGGGCCTGCGCATCGCCGGCGAGCCGCCGAACGTGATCATGATGGCCGGCCTGCAAGGCTCAGGCAAAACCACCACCTCGGCCAAGCTCGCGCTGCGCCTGCGCACGATCGACAAAAAGCGCGTGTTGCTGGCTTCGCTCGACGTGCGCCGCCCGGCGGCGATGGAACAACTCGCGGTGCTGGCCAAAGCTGCGCAGGTCGATTGCCTGCCGATCGTGCCGGGCGAACCGCCCGCCGCGATCACGCGCCGCGCGCTAGCCGCTGCGAAACTCAGCGGCCACGACGTAGTGATCCTGGACACCGCCGGCCGCACCACGATCGACGAACAGATGATGGCGGAAGCCGCCGAAGTCGCGAAAATCGCCCAGCCAGGCGAAACGCTGCTGGTGGCCGATAGCCTCACCGGTCAGGACGCCGTGGAAACGGCAAAACGCTTCCACGAACGCCTGCCCCTTACCGGCCTCGTACTCACGCGCGCCGATGGCGATGGGCGCGGCGGCGCAGCGCTTTCCATGCGCGCGGTCACCGGCCTGCCGATCAAATTCCTCGGAACCTCCGAGCGTATCGACGGGCTTGAGCAGTTCGACGCAACGCGCGTCGCCGGGCGTATCCTCGGGCGCGGCGATATTCTCGGCATTGTCGAAAAGGCGCAGCAAAATGTCGATGCGTCCGACGCTGAGAAGATGGCGAAGAAATTGGCCAAGGGCCAATTCGATCTCGACGATCTCGCCGGCCAACTCAATCAACTGATCGCAATGGGTGGCCTCAAAGGCATGATGGGCATGTTGCCGGGCGTGCAGCAGGCCAAAAAACAGATCGAAGCGGCCAATCTCGACGACAAGCAATTGAAGCGGCAGATCGCGGTCATCACGTCGATGACGAAAGCGGAGCGCAAGAAGCCGGATGTGCTCAACGCTTCACGCAGACGGCGCATTGCGGCGGGCGCGGGCGTGGATGTGGCGGAAGTCAACCGCGTGCTGAAAATGCATCGCGGCATGGCCGATATGGTCAAGAAGGTCGGCAAGGGCAAAATGCCCGCGGGCCTGATGGGCGCGATGGGCGGCGGTTTCCGCACGCCGCAGGCCATGCCGCAAATGAAAAACGCGGCGGCGAATATGCCGTCTGGTTTGCCGGGATTGCCCGGCGGTTTACCGGGGCTCCCCGGCGGACAAAAGAAAAACTGAAGTTCAATCGATCAACCGGAGAAACGTAGATGTCACTTAAAATCCGTCTGGCCCGCGGCGGCGCGAAGAAAAAGCCGTATTACTCGATCGTGGTGGCCGACAGCCGCAGCCCGCGCGATGGCAAGTTCATCGAGAAGATCGGCACGTACAATCCCGTGCTTAAAAGCGACGATCCCAAGCGCGTGCAACTGAAGACCGAGCGCGTGCAGGAATGGCTGGGCAAAGGCGCGCAACCGACTGACCGTGTGCTGCGCTTCCTCGACCAGGCCGGCCTTGCCAAACGGGAAGCGCGCAACAACCCGGACAAGGCCCAGCCCGGCAAGAAAATGACCGAGCGCGCCGCCGCCAAGGCGCCGGCGGCCGCGGCTGAGTAGTTTGGCCGAGGAGGCCCGTCGCTTTGGCCGCGCAATCAGTCAGGCGCGCCGCTTGCGAAAAGAGGCGACGCCTGCCGAACGCGCGCTCTGGCGATGGCTGCGCGAAAGCGAAGTTAAATTTCGGCGTCAGGCGCCCATAGGGCCGTACATCGCCGATTTCGCGTGCCTCAAAGCACAGCTCATCGTGGAACTCGACGGCGGCGCGCATAACGCGGCGGACGTTCAGCGGCGTGACGCGAAGCGAGAAGCGTGGTTGCGCGAGCAAGGCTACCGCGTGCATCGCTTGATGAATGAAGCGGTCATGAGCGATCCGAAATCCGCCGCCGCCGAAATCTTAGCGCTGATTCCCTCCCCCCTCGCGGGGGAGGGTCAGGGCGGGGGGGAACCACGGATAGACCGGACGCGCCTGGACAGTTCAGATGCGACCCAGTCGATCGGTCGTTCCCCCCACCCCTACCCCTCCCCACGAGGGGGAGGGGTTCGCAAATCGGCAGCGGCGGATGCAAGACCATCGCGAAAACGAAAGCTGGTCGCAGAAAAAGATGCGCTGCCGCCGGAAAACCTCATCCTCGTCGGCGCGATAACCGGCGCCTTTGGCGTGCGCGGGGAGCTACGCGTGAAAAGCTTTACCGCTGCGCTTGAGGATGTCTGCGCGTATGGGCCGCTGCTCGACGAAAGCGGCGCGCTTGTGCTGACGCCGAAAAGCTGGCGGCCGTTGAAGGACGCGGTCGCGATGACGGCGAAGGAAGTGAAGACGCGCGAACAGGCCGAAGCCATGCGCGGCACGGCGCTTTATGTGCCGCGCGAGGCCCTGCCCGCGCCGGAGGAGGATGAGTTCTACGCCGCCGATCTGATTGGTTGCGCGGTGGTGAGCGTGAGCGGCGCGCCGCTGGGCGAGGTCACGGCCGTGACCGATTACGGCGCCGGCGATATGTTGGAGATCGTGCTGAACGGCGCGGTATGGCGCCTGCCGTTCACGCAGGAAAACACGCCGCAGATCGACCTCAAATCCCGGCGTATCATCGCCGATCCGCCCAAGGGGCTGTTGCCGGAGTAGAACGCATGCGCACTGTCTTCATCGCCGCTTTCGCCTTGACGGGCTGCGCCACCGCCCCACCGGCCAACGAAACCCGCAGCGATGCGCGCGACTGTGCTGTGATCACCGCTGTGCTGAAGCAGCATTACAAAATCGAGGCCGGCACACGCTTTCGCGTTGACCGCAATGACGGGCCGATGAGCCCGGAGGACAAGCGCTTCCGCATCACCTGCGATTTCAAGGCCGCTGGCGCGCCAATCGAGGATTACGATCATAACCGCGCGCCTGCCCCGCCGCCGAACTTCCAGTCGTGGATCAAATTTCCGGCGAAGCCGACTTACGCTGACGCAACGCACGCAGAGATCGACGCTGGCTATTTGCTGGGGCCGCTCGCCGGTGCTGGCGTGAGATGCAGCCTCACGCGTGAAGGCGCAGACTGGCGCGTCGGCGAATGCAAGAACACGTGGATTTCGTGAGTTTTCGCGCCAGCATCATCACGCTCTTTCCCGAAGCGTTTCCCGGCACGCTTGGTCTTTCCGTAATAGGCCGTGCGCACGCGCAGAACATCTGGTCGCTCGACACGCACGATTTGCGCAGCTTCGGCGTCGGCCCGCACCGCAATGTCGACGACACGCCGGCTGGCGGCGGCGCGGGCATGGTGATGCGGGCGGATGTGGCGGCGGCGGCGCTGGATTCATTGTCGGACCGCCGGCGTCTCGCCGGCGAGGACGCCGGCGGTCCAATGCGGCCCATCCTTTACCCCTCCCCCCGCGGCGAGCCGCTAACGCAGGCGATGGCGCGCGAATGGGCGAGCGGCCCCGGCCTCATCATTTTCTGCGGCCGGTTCGAGGGGCTGGATGAGCGCGTGATCGAGGCGCGCGGGATGCGGGAAATCTGTGTCGGCGATGCGGTGCTTGCCGGCGGGGAGGCGGCCGCGCTGGTGATCCTGGAGGCGACGATCCGCTTGCTGCCCGGCGTGCTGGGCAATGAGGGCTCGCTGGCGGAGGAGAGTTTCGAGGCCGGCTTGTTGGAACATCCGCAATACACCCGCCCGCAAACCTGGGAGGGGCGAGACATTCCCGCCATCCTGACCTCCGGCGACCATGCCAAGGTCGAGGCCTGGCGGCGGGCGGAGCGGGAGCGGCTGACGGCTGAAAGAAGGCCTGATTTGAAGCGCTAAGCGGCCCCTGAAAGTCTGGACAGGCCGGCGCCTTTCCCCTAT
>DASZPV010000213.1:0-46133 GCA_035549875.1 Caulobacterales bacterium | reverse complement strand
TCGACGACATTGATCCGCGTGGCGCCCCACATCACCGACGTGCATTTGGCCAGGATGGTAATGCCCCGCTCGCGCTCCTGCGGGTTGGAATCCATCGCCCGCTCGGTGCGCGCCTCGTTCTCACGATAGGCGCCGCCCTGGGCCAGCATCTGATCGACCAGGGTGGTTTTGCCGTGATCGACGTGCGCGATAATGGCGATGTTGCGGAGCGGCATGGGATTTCCGGAAAGAGACGGGCGGGCTTGTATCGGAGCGGTCCCCGGTCGGCTACCCGGCCGAAAAACGGGTTGTCGCGCCCGACTCGCGCTCACCCGAGCCGATAATGCCTAGAGCATTGTAAACCAAAGACAATCATATCCATGGCAAAGGGGGTTATGCTGCATTGCAGCGAGGTAAGTTGAGGATCATGTGTGCATTGCAAAATAACAAGGCTTTACTTAACTCATTGTGATATTTTGATAAAAGCCAGAACTGAAAAAGATGCCGCAGGCGTCACCGCTATTTTTTCAGTTGCGTCTTTCGCGGTGCAGCGTACATTCAATCCCGTTACGGCGTCTTCCCTGACGCCGTCGCCCTTCTCGGGCGTTTCCTCCCTATCACCTCGCCGCGCCCTACGGGGCGCGGCTTTTTATTTGGCGCCTCTCATTGGGTTTGGGGATCAGGCCAGGCTGCGATGCAGTTCCGCCGCCGCCAGCACTTCAGCCAGCCGGCCCATGTCGGCGCGCACGCGGGGCAGGCCGGGCCCGCGCTCCAGCGTGCGTTCATCGAGATAAAGCCCCCGGTTCAACTCAATCTGTAAGGCGTGGACGCGGGCGGCGGGCCTTCCGTAGGTCTGCGTGACGTGGCCGCCAGCAAACGGGGCGTTGCGCGCCACATGATAGCCCATCTTCCGCAGCGTTGCTTCGGCCAGCGCGATGACCGAGGGATGGCACGCCGCGCCGAAACGGTCTCCCAGCACAATGTCCGGCGCGTGTGCGCCGCGCGCGCAGGAGGGCATGGAGTGGCAGTCGAGCAGAACGGCGCAGCCAAATGCCTCGCGCATATCCTCGATCAGCGCCGTTAACTGGGCGTGGTAAGGAATGTAAACTTCGCGGATGCGGGTTTCGGCCTCATCCAGGCGCAATTTGCGGCGGTAGATGGGCTTTCCATCGCCGGCGATTTTCGGAATGGCCCCAAGGCCCGCCTGCACCCGCGACGACAACGTATTGGCGTGCGCGGGCAGGGTGTCGGCGAACATTTCCGGGTCGAGTTCGTAAGGATCGCGGTTAAGGTCTATGAACGAGCGGGAGACCGCGCCGCACAGAACGAGCGCGCCGTGCCGGGCCGCTGGGGCGAATAATTCATCGACGAAAGCGTCCTCGCCGCGCCGAAGCGACTCCAGCCCGACCTGCGCCGCGGCCAGCATTTCCGGCGGATAGCGCCGTCCGCTGTGGGGCGATGCGAAGATCAGCGGGGCGGTTCGGCGCAAAGGTTCGATCAGAACGAACGGCGCGTCGGGGTTGGAAGCGTTTTTCCTCGCTGCCGCTGAATGGGACGCCTTGCGCATGGGCGCATGTTTCAGGTCGGCGCCCGCGCCGTCAATATCGTGACGCCGGCGGGAAAAGCAGCGCCCACTAGAAAGGCGGTCTTTACCTTCCCTGGGGCAGGATGCAGGTTCGGGGTTCAGGCGGGAGAGCCGGGGTTATGGCGCGTATCTTGTTGGCGGAGGACGATGACTCCCTCCGCATATTCCTGAAGGCCAGCCTTGGCCGCGCCGGCCACGAGGTCGAGGCGTGTCCCGATGGCGATTCCGCTTGGGAAGCGATCGAGCGCGGCTCCTACGATCTGCTGCTGACCGACATCGTCATGCCGGGTCTGGACGGCATCGAACTGGCGCGGCGGGCGGCCGAAGTCGATCCGGCGATGAAAATCGTCTTTATTACGGGCTTTGCCGCCGTCGCTTTGGCCGCGTCTACGCCGGCGCCGCGCGAAGCCAAGGTGCTGTCAAAGCCGTTCCACCTGAAAGATCTGGTGGCCGAGGTCGAGCGCGTTATCGCCGCTTGATTACTGCGGATCGGCGTAATCGGGCCAGGCGGCGTCCTTTTCGGAGACGATCGTCGGCTCGATCGCCCATGTGAATCCAAGGCCCGGATCGTTCCAGCGCACGCCGCGTTCAGCGCCCGGCGCATAGGGAACGCTGGCGAAATAGGTGATCTCTGTTTCGTCTTGCAACGCCAGGAAGGAATGACCAAAGCCCGGCGGCACATAAAGCAGGCGCCGGTTGGCGGGGGTAAGCTCGAAGGCCTCCCACTGCCGGTAGGTCGGGCTTTCGGGCCGCATATCGACGATGAGATCGTAGGCCGCGCCCGAAATGCAACGCACCAGTTTGGCTTCGCCATGCGGTGCGCCCTGCCAGTGAACGCCGCGCAACGTGCCGCGCCTGGCGGAAAAATTCGTGTTCATCTGCGCGTAACGGGTAACCATGCCGTGGGCGGCGAACTCCTGCTCGCAAAAGGTGCGGGCGAAGAAGCCGCGCTCGTCGCCGCGTTTTTCGAGATCGAGCACCCAGGCGTCTGCCAGTGTGGTTTTGGTAAAGATCATGCGCCGCCCCCCCGTGCCGATTGCGCCACGCCCATGCAAGCGGCGTGCTGACGGCGCCGCCGATGGAAACGCATCCGCCGAAGCGGTATGGTTAAAGCACGGCTTGCCGCTTCGCGGGACAAGCGAAACGGCGATCCAGCCGAAAAACGAAAATCTTTGGCATGCCTTGTGCTCGCAGAGGAGCGTCGGTTTCAAAAGGAAATAGGTAATGAAAGTTCTCGTCACCGGGATTGACGGCTATATTGGCTCAATCCTCGGCCCGTATCTGATGGAGCGCGGGCACGACGTTACCGGTTTCGATACAGGCTATTACCGTCAGGGATGGCTCTACCCGATGGGGGGCCCGCGCCCGCAGGTGATCACCAAGGACCTGCGCGAAGTCACCGTCAGGGACCTGGAAGGTTTTGACGCGGTTTGCCATCTGGCCGAACTGTCGAACGATCCCATCGGCCAGCAGGACCCCGGTCTCACGCACGAAATCAACCATGGCGGTTCGGTGCGCATCGCGAAGGCCGCCAAGCAAGCCGGCGTGCGCCGTTTCGTTTATACGTCTTCTTGCAGCGTCTATGGCGCCAATCCGGCCGAAGCCGAATTCGTCGATGAAAACACGCCGCCCCAGCCGCTGACGGCTTATGCCGAGTGCAAGACCAAGGTCGAGCGCGACGTTGCGCCGATGGCCGACGCGAATTTCGCCCCGTGCTTCCTGCGCAACGCCACCGCCTATGGCGCAAGTCCCCGCCAGCGGTTCGACATCGTGCTGAACGATTTCTGCGGCCTGGCCTGGACCACGAAGAAGATCAAACTGAACAGCGACGGTTCGGCCTGGCGCCCGCTTGTCCATATCGAAGACATCAGTCAGGCGGTCTATCTGGCGCTGAAGGCGCCGGAAGATGTGATCCGCGGCCAGGTGTTCAACGTCGGCAGTTCGAACCAGAATTATCGCGCGATTGAAATCGCCAAAATCGTCGCCGCGGAATTCGGCGCCGATCTCGATATTGGCGAAAAGTCGGTCGATAACCGCTCCTATCGGGTGAATTTCGACAAGATCGGCAAGCTGCTTCCCGATTACAAATGCGAATGGACCGCCGAACGCGGCGCCAGGCAAATGCACGACATGTTCGAGCGAATTGGATTGACCGACGAAACCTTCCGTTCGGCGCCCTACACGCGGCTGAAAATGCTGCTGAGCCACCGCAAGAACGGACTGTTGAACGATAAGCTTTATTGGCAATATGCCTGAGATCGGCGCGGCGAAGCGCTCTGGAGAAGCCAGACTATGATCATCGTTGACAAGGCTCTTGCAGCGCGCGCGGCCGAGGGCCGGCCGATCCGGGTTGGGATCGTTGGCTCGGGCGTGATGAGCAAAGCGCTGACGCGGCAGATTTTCCGGAAGGTTCCGGGGATGAAAGTCGTGGCGATCGCCGCGCGGCGCATCGAGCCGGCGACGGAGGCGTTCACGCTTGCTGGGTACGGCGCGCCGGTCGTTGCGGAAAACAAGGCGACGATCGAAAAAGCGATCGCGGCGGGCCAGCCGGTGGTCACGCAGGATACGGTCGCCATGGCGCAGGCCGATGGCGTCGATGTGCTGGTGGAAGCCACCGGCACGTTTGAATTCGCCGCCCATCCGGTTGCCGCGGCGATCGAGGCGGGCAAGCATATCGTTCTGGTCAACGCCGAACTCGATGGCACGGTCGGCCCGCTTTTGAAGGCGCGCGCGGACAAGGCGGGCGTTTGCTACACTGGCGCCGACGGCGATCAGCCGGGCGTGCAGATGAATCTCGCGCGCCATGTGCAGGGCATGGGCATGAAAGTCGTGCTCTGCGGCAACATAAAGGGCTTGCAGGATCGCTACCGCACGCCGGAAACCCAGCGCGCTTTCGCGGAAAAATGGGGCCTGCAGCCGTATATGGTCACCTCGTTCGCTGACGGGGCCAAGATTTCGTTCGAGCAGGCGGTGATCGCCAATGCGATGGGCATGGGCGTTGCGCAGCGCGGCATGGTCGGCCCCGATTTCTCGAAGGGCGACGTGACGCAGCCGCTGCGTCCGGTCGAAGATGTGATGCCGTTCCTGGCGCCGCATATCGACCCGAAAGGGCCGGGGATTGTCGATTACGTCGTCGGCGCGCGGCCGGGCCCCGGCGTGTTCGTAATGGCGATCGAGGAAGACCCGCAGGACAAGAAACACCTTGCCTACATGAAAATGGGCGATGGGCCGTATTACTGCTTCTATGTTCCCTATCACCTCTGCCATCTCGAAGTGCCCAGCTCGATCGCGCGCGCGGTGCTGCTGAACGATTCCACCTTGGCCCCGAAAGGCGCGCCGACCGTGGGCGTGATCGCCGGCGCCAAGAAGGATCTCGCGGCAGGCGAGATCATCGACCAAGTCGGCGGTTTTGCGACTTATGGCATGTGCGAGAATTACGACGTGATCGAGCGCGAGCGGCTGTTGCCGATCGGCCTTGCCGAAGGCTGCCGTCTCGTTCGCCCGGTCGCCAAGGATGCGGTGCTCACGCGCGACGACGTCGAAATCCCGAAAGGGCGGCTGATTGATGCGCTCTACGCCGAGCAGAGCGCGCTGTTCGCGGCGAGCCCGTTGCTGTCCAAAGTCGCGTAAGGCGGGCTAGATTTTCACTTCGGCGCCGCGCGGCCGAGCCAAACCGAGTTGCGAGATCGTGCGCCGGCCAAGCTCGATGGCGGGCAATTCGACGCGCCGGTACATCAGGCCCGACAAAGGGATTGTCACCGCCACCGTCACGACCGCCAGGGCGATATTTTCGGCAACGCCCGGCGGCTGCAGCCCGTAATGCGCGAGCGCCGCGGCGCCGAGCTTTGCAAACAGGCTGAGCACGGTGAAGTGCAGCAGATACACCGAATAGGAAATATCGCCGAGATAGACGACCGGCTTGGATGTCAGAAATTCCTTGCCCGCGTCGGCGTAGACGATGAGCGCGATCATCGCCGCCGCGCAGCACGCTTCGTAGAAGGTCACGAATTCCGGCCGCCACGGCAGCCATTGCGAGGGCAGGATCGCGGCGGCGGTCAGCAGGATCAGCGGCGTGCGCCAGCGGCGCAATTTCGCGATCGAGGCTTTCAACGCCGGCGGCAGCACACACAGCGCCGCGCCGAGCATGAAATAGCCCAGATACATGCCGAACTGGTAATAGGTGAGGCCGCCGATGGTCAGAGAAATTGTCAGCATCGCGGCCAGACCGACGCCGAACCATTCGTGCTTGCGAAACGCCGCCCACGCGATGAACGGCATGAAGATCGATCCGATGATCTCGACGAACACCGACCATACGGGCGGCACGAGAAACGCCAACGCGCCGGCAAACGATGCGGCGACATGCAACGGGGTGAACCGATGCTCCGGATAGCGCAGCAGGAAAAATTCAGAGGGGTTCGGAATCGTGAACCGGTTATGGATCACAACATAATAGGCCAGACCGAATATGGTGGCGACCCAGAGCGCCGGATAAAGCCGGAAGAAGCGCTTGATCACGAACGCCGAGAGATCGAGCGTGGCCTCGGTCTGGTAGCGGCGCAGCGAGAGCGTCAGCACAAACCCGCTCAACACGAAGAAGATCACGACGGCCGCCTGGCCGTTGAACAGCACCTCGGCCTTGCGAAACCATGCCGGGGCCTGAAAGATCAAAAGAGAATGGCCGATCACGACGGTCAGCGCCGTGATGCCGCGCAATCCTTGCAGCGCCTCAATCTTGGGATAAGCGCTGGCCGTCATGCGCTGTGCCGTTAACAAGATGGGAGCGATTAACTAAACGTTAACATCCACAAGGGGAAGAGGTTCCGCCGCAACTTGCGATATAAACGCCGCGTGCGAACGGAATGCGTTAAATGGTCATGAATGCAGCAGTTTCGTTTGATTGGCGAAAAACTAATCGGCGCAGAGTCCCTTGATCATCGTTGATCGCGCGCTGGCCGAACGCGCCGCCCGGAATAAACCAATTCGCGTTGGTTTGATTGGCGCCGGCTTTCAGGCGGCGGGCGTTGCGTTGCAAATTATACGCTCTACGCCCGGCATGACGGTCGCCGCGATAGCGGCGCGCCGTCCGGATCAGGCGCGCGCCTGTTACGCGCAGGCCGGTGTGGAGAGCGCCGGAGTAACCAACGATCGGCGCGTACTGGAAGATGCGATCCGCGCCGGCAGACCGATGGTCACGGAAGATCATGCCGGTCTCGCCGGCGCCGCGGGGCTCGACGCCATCGTCGAACTGACCGGCTCGATCGATTACGCGCTTGAAGCCATTCTGGCCGCGTTCAGCGCCGGCAAGCATGTGTTAACCATGAACGCCGAACTGGACGGGCTGGTTGGGCCGTTGCTGAAAGTGCGCGCGGGCCAGGCCGGCGTGATCTATTCGCTGTCGGACGGCGATCAGCCGGGCGTTCAGATGAACCTTTTTCGGTTCGTTAAAGGCATCGGCGCCCAACCCTTGCTCTGCGGCAACATCAAGGGCCTGCACGATCCCTATCGAAATCCCGCGACGCAGGCGGCCTTCGCCGCGAAATGGGGGCAGAACCCCGCCATGGTCGCTTCGTTCGCGGACGGGACGAAGATCGCGTTCGAACAGGCGGCCGTCGCCAACGCCACGGGCATGCGCGTGGCGCGGCGCGGCATGCTCGGGCCGGATTTTTCCGGCGGCGAGCCGGATGCGCCGTTAACGCCGATAAACCAGGCCGCAGAGGCGTTTGCGCCCCACCTTGATCCAGCCCGTCCCGGTCTGGTCGATTATGTCGTGGGGGCGAGCCCGGCGCCGGGAGTCTTCGTGCTCGCCATGCACGACGATGCGCGTCAGCGCCGCTATCTGGACCTCTACAAGATGGGGAAGGGGCCGATTTACTGTTTCTATCGCCCGTATCACCTCTGCCATTTCGAAACGCCCGGCGCGGTGGCGCGCGCCGTTCTGTTTCACGATGCGGTGCTTGCGCCCGCCGGCGCACCGCGCGTCGGCGTCATCGCGCAGGCGAAAAAGCCGCTCGCGGCGGGCGAGATCATCGACGGCCTGGGTGGATTTTGCCTCTATGGCGTCGCCGAAAACATGGAAGCGATCATGGCGGAGGATTTGCTGCCGATCGCCCTGGCCGAGGGCGCGCGTTTGGCGCGTCCGATCGCCCGTGATCAGGCGTTAACGATGGCGGATGTCGAAATTCCGCGCGGGCGCCTCGTCGATGCCTTCTATCGGGAGCAGCAGGCTTTTTTTGTCGGCCGAGGCTGAGTTCCTCTGGCATCCCTGTTGCATGAAGCCTCGCGCTGGGCGGCTCCAAAAGAGAATTTGGCGATTATAGTTTTCGCGCGCCCGGGGAAATTGACGGCTCAGACCGCGCACGAGGTTGGGTAAATGAAAGTGGCGATCCTGGCGGGCGGCTTCGGCACCCGCCTATCGGAAGAGACCAGCGTCCGGCCCAAGCCGATGGTCGATGTCGGCCCGCGGCCGATCCTCTGGCACGTCATGAAAATCTACGCCGCCCACGGACTGACCGATTTCGTCATCCTTGGCGGCTACAAGGTCGATTTCATCCGCAAATGGCTGATGGACCTGCGTCAGACGTCCTCCGACTTTGAAATCGATCTCGCCACCGGAACGGTGCGCTATCTGAAGACCGATCTTGAGCCATGGAAAATCACCGTCCTCGATACGGGGCTTAATTCCATGACCGGCGGGCGCATCAAGCGCGCAAGGGAAGTGCTCGGGAACGATACGTTCTGCCTGACCTATGGCGACGGCGTCAGCGACGTTAACATCACCGAGTTGATCGCCTTCCACCGCCAACAGGGCCGCAAGGCGACCGTCACGGCGACGCTGCCGGCAGGCCGGTTTGGCGTGCTTGGCCTTTCGCCGGACGGGGCGCAGGTGACTGCGTTTCGCGAGAAGGACTCCAACGACGTCGGCTTGATAAACGGCGGATTTTTCGTATTGGAACCGAGTGTTTTCGATCTGATTGCAGGCGACGACACGGTTTGGGAACAAGAGCCGCTTAATGAGCTTGTGCGCGAGGGCCAACTTGCGGCCTACCGGCATCTGGGCTTCTGGCAGGCAATGGATACGCTGCGGGACAGAATGGTCCTTGAGCAAATGTGGACTTCGGGCAAAGCGCCCTGGAAAGTTTGGAAGGACTAACCATGCGGACGGCATTGGTATGCGGCGCTGGCGGCTTCATCGGCGGCCATCTGGTGAAGCGCCTGAAGCGCGAAGGCTTCTGGGTGCGCGGCGTCGATCTGAAATTCCACGAATATTCGGAAACGGAAGCCGACGATTTCGTCGTCGGCGATCTGCGCGAGCAATATTTCGTGCGCAACGTGATCGACCGCAAGTTCGATGAAGTCTACCAGCTCGCCGCCGACATGGGCGGCGCCGGCTATATCTTCACCGGCGAGAACGACGCCCAGATCATGCACAATTCGGCGACGATCAACCTGAACGTCCTCGACGCGGCGCACAAGCGCAACATCAAGCGCGTGTTCTATTCCTCGTCGGCGTGCATGTATCCGGCCTACAATCAGGAAGACCCTGACAATCCGAACTGCGCCGAGAGCAGCGCCTATCCGGCCGCGCCCGATAGCGAATACGGCTGGGAGAAATTGTTTTCCGAGCGCCTCTACCTCACCTATGGCCGCAATTACGGCATGGAGACGCGCGTGGCGCGCTACCACAACATTTTCGGCCCTGAAGGCACGTGGGACGGCGGCAAGGAAAAAGCCCCGGCTGCGATGTGCCGCAAGATCGCCCGCGCCGCCAATGACGGCGCGATCGAAATCTGGGGCGACGGCAAACAGACGCGCTCGTTCCTTTATGTCGATGAATGCGTCGAAGGCACCACGCGCCTGCTGCGCTCCAATGTGCGCGTGCCGGTGAATATCGGCTCGGAAGAGATGGTGACGATCAACCAGCTCGCCGGCCTCGTCGCCGACATCGCGGGCAAAAGGATTGATCTGCAGCACATTCCGGGGCCGACCGGCGTGCGCGGGCGCAATTCAGACAACCGCCTGATCAAGGAATTGCTGGCCTGGGCGCCGAGCCAGAGCTTGAAGACCGGTCTGGAGCCTACGTATCAGTGGATTGAACGCCAGGTTGGGCGCAACGCCGCCTGATCGGGCGATGAGGTGATGGCATGGGGGTAACCCAACTTGCGAGCATGAACGAAGCCGAGGCCCAGGACCGTCCGCGCCCGAAACTCGATGTCGTCATCTGCCATGACGGCCCGATCTGGGAGCTTGACTGGTACGCGAACGCGCTCGGCGATTTCGAACTTACGGTTCATCGTTCGCCGGATTTCTCGCTGGTCATTCCCGGCGCGCTCTACATGCTGCACGGATCGCTCGGCTTCGCCAAATTGCCGAAGGAATTCCTCGCGCGGGTGAAGGCGGCCGGCAATTGCGGCGTCATTCACCTGGGCGATGAGTTTTTCCGCGGGCCTTATTCGATTTACGGGAATTTCGCTTACGCGATCCGCACGCATTTCGCCGAATTCCTGCAGAGCCCGGCCGTGCTGCAAATTCCGCTAGGCTATTCCAACAACATGCAGCCCACGCGCGGCCTGCCTGCCTCGCTGCGCAAATACGCCTGGGCGTTCACCGGCGCCAAGGGGCCGGCGCGCGTCAAGATCGGCAAGCAATGGGAAAGCTTCGCAGCAGGGCGGAACTTTCTTTACCTCGTCGATCTGCGTGAAGGCGTTTCGCACTTGAGCCGCCAGCAATTTCTCGATCTGCTTACCGATAGCGCGTTCGTGCCGTGCCCGATGGGCAATGCGCATCTGGAATCGCTGCGCATCTATGAAGCGCTTGAACGCGGCGCGATTCCAATCGTCAGCACGCGCAAGCGGCTTGCCTATTTCGACAAGGTGCTGGGGGCGGGCCACCCGATCCCGCAATTCGGCGATTGGGCCACGGCGCGCGCCTGGGCCGAAGATATCTATTCCCGCCCGGCCGATCTCGATCGCCTGCAGGCCGACATCCAGGATTGGTGGGCGGCCAAGAAGGCGGAGGTTCGCCAAACGGTTGGGGCGTTCGTTACCGCTGGAATGACGGGCGCATTCCGCGCCACGCTCGAACGCGATTTCGCGCACCGCTCCAGCCTGCTGACGCAGCCGGCGCGGCTCTGGGAATTGTATCGCCACCACGACGCATCGGCGATGCGTGGGCGCGTTCAGATCACGTCGCGTAAGATCGCCAAGCAGCTTGGCGTCATTGGCGGCGCGGCGAAGTAAAGTTAACGCGCAAAAAGCTGCGCGTGCATTGGATTTGGCGTTTTTGCCGCCGATGCGGTGAATGGGTTTGAACACCCGGAAATTTTGCGGCGTCTTCGACACACAGTCGGGAGACGCGGGGATGTTGGTAACCATGGCGCATCTGGCGGTAAAGGCGGCGGCTGCGGCGCTGATCGGCGCCGGCGCGGCTGCGGCGGTGTGGAGCTTGCCGCGCGCCGCCGTCGATGCAAAGCCCACCGCCAGCGCGGTGCGCGTCGCCGCGCCTGGGGGCTCAACGGCCGCGACGGCCGAGCCGGTCGCCGCGCCAGCGGAAAACTGGAAACTCGTCTGGCAGGAGGAATTCAACGGCCACACGCTGGACCCGAAATGGTGGAACATCGAAAAGACCACGCCGACCAATCCGGGCATGGGCGATAACGATTATACGCCCGAGCACGTCAGCGTGGGCGACGGCATGCTCACGATCAAAGCGACAAAAAAGGAAGACGGGCGCTATCTGACCGGCCTGGTCGAGACCCGTTACAAGGGATTTTGGAAATACGGGCGGTTTGAGGCGCGGATGAAAGTGCCGCCGGGGCCGGGCACGAATAGCTCGTTCTGGATGATGCCGAACGTCAAGCATTTCGAGAAATGGCCGAAATCCGGCGAGATCGACATCGCCGAGCAGCTAGGCCGTGAGCCCACCATGTCGCACGGCACGATTCATTATCCCGGCGAGCTGCTGCACCGCGATCACGGCGTTTACAACAAAGACGAAACGCTCACCGAAAAGCTCAGCGACGGCTTCCACGTCTATGCCGTCGAATGGCGCAATGGCTCGTTCGAGTGGTTCATCGACGGCAAATCGTTTCACAAGACCGCCCAGCCGGACATGGCGAAGTTTCCCTTCAATCGTCCGTTCTTCATGATCCTGTGTCTCGGCGTGGGCGGAAAATGGGAAGGCTACCCGACCGCGGAAACGCCG
This sequence comes from Caulobacterales bacterium, assembly GCA_035549875.1. Classification (GTDB taxonomy): domain Bacteria; phylum Pseudomonadota; class Alphaproteobacteria; order Caulobacterales; family Aquidulcibacteraceae; genus JAKFWI01. The sequence continues at coordinate 34,366 of DASZPV010000213.1, read as the reverse complement.
ATGCCGATCGTGATGCAGGTCGATTGGGTGCGCGTTTACCAAATGGATCCGAAGGCGAGTAAATCCGCGACAACGGACGAAACGAAAGCAGGCTAAGATGGCCGAAGCAGCAGGAGATACCAAGGCGCCGCGGCTCGAAAGCCTGGACGCGTTGCGCGGGCTGGCGGCGCTTTCCGTCGTTTTCTGGCACTGGCAGCATTTCTGGCTGCTCGGCACGCCGCTGCTGACCTGGCGCGACGGCGCCGAACCGGACCGCACGCTGGAGCCGCTGCACCCGCTGCTTAAAATCTTCTACGAATACGGCCACCGCGCGGTCGATCTGTTTTTCGTGATCTCCGGCTTCGTGTTCTTCTTCCTGTATCAGAAGGCGATCGCCGAAGGCGCTATGAGCGGCGGAAAATTCGCCGCATTGCGGTTCAGCCGCCTTTACCCGATGCACCTGGCGACGCTGATCGCCGTGGCGGTATTGCAGGCGCTGTTCCTGCACGCCACCGGCCAGCATTTCGTCTACGAGCACAACGACGCGGCGCATTTCACGCTCAATCTGTTTTTCATCAACCTGATGGAGTCATCGGGATTCAACGGGCCGACATGGTCGCTCACCGTTGAAATCGCGATGTACGCCGTGTTCTGGGCGCTGGCGCGGGCCGGCGCGTTGCGCGGCGTTTGGGGGTGCATCGCCGTATTCGCGATCGGCATTGGCTTCTGGTTCATCTATCCGCCGCTTGGGCGCGGCCTGTGCGGCTTTTTCGCGGGCGGATTGATCTACAAGTTCTACCAGGCCTGCATCGCGCGGGCCGATGTGAAACGCATCGCGCGGGGCGCCCTCGCGCTGGCGGCGACGTCCTGGGCCGGGCTGGTCTTTCTGGTTTATCGCGGCGCGCCGGCGGGCTTGCTTAACCACCTGCCGGCCGCGGCGGTGCGCTTCCTCAGCCATGCCGGCATGGCGTTCGTCATATGCTATGTCGTGTTTCCGATCACCGTCTTGGCCGCGGCCCTGTGCGATCGGCTCGCGCGGCCGAATTCACGGACGCTGCGGCTGCTGGGACAGATCAGCTATTCCAGTTATCTGCTGCATTTTCCGCTGCAATTGCTGATCGCGCTGGCCTGCGTGAACGGCGTTCTCAGCCTCGGGCTGGTGCATAGCGCGGGGATGCTGCTGGCGTTTTTCGTAATCCTGATTCCGCTTTCGGCGCTGGCTTATGCACGGTTCGAAATGCCGGCCCAGCGGGCGCTTCGCAAGCTGCTTCTGCACAAGCCGGCGACCGCGCCGGGTGTCCTGTCCACGCCTTCGCCTTAACCACATTCGGGAGCGCTTAAGCGGCATAGCTCTTGCTGCTTGGCCCCTGCGAGCCGGCCTTTCGCATGGCTGCGCCGCTTGGGAACGCCTTCATGTCGCCAGTCGCAAATTCCAACCTGGACGAGACGCCGCTGCTCGCCCAGGGCGGAGCGGAATTGTCCATTGTCATCCCGACCTTCAACGAGAGCGCCAACATTCCGCTGATCGTGGACGAAATCCGCTCGATCCTCGGGCGCGACCTGAACTGGGAGGTGGTTTTCGTCGATGACGATTCGCCGGACCAGACCAGCGGCGTCGCGCGCCAGATGGCGCTTTTCGATCGGCGCGTGCGCATCGTGCGCCGTGTCGGCCGGCGCGGCCTTTCGACCGCGGTGGTCGAAGGCATCCTTTCTACCTCGGCGCCATACGTAATCGTGATGGACGCCGACCTCCAGCACGATACTTCACTGCTGCCGCGCATGCTCATCGAACTGCGCACCCAGCACTATGACGTCGTCGTCGGCAGCCGCTATGTCGATGGCGGCGGCATGGGCGCATGGGAAGAGGGGCGGCAAAACGCCAGCCGCCTGGCCACGCGCATAGCGAGCCTTGTCGTGCGCGCGCCGGTAAAGGACGTAATGAGCGGCTTCTTCGGCATCCGCCGCGATGCGTTCGACCGCGTTCTGCCGCGCCTTTCCAACATGGGCTTCAAAATCCTGCTCGATCTTTTCGCTTCGAGTCCCGAACCGTTGCGGTTCAAGGAAGTGCCCTATACGTTCAAGCAGCGCATCCACGGCGACAGCAAGCTGGATACGCTGGTGCTCTGGGAATATCTGCTGCTGCTGTTCGACAAGAAATTCGGCCACATCATTCCGGCGCGCTTTGTCAGCTTCTCGGTGATCGGCGTATCGGGCATCGCCGTGCATTTTGCGGTGCTCACGGCGATGTTCCAGGTCTTCCATAGGGGCTTTGCGGTGGCCGAAGCCGTAGCGGCGCTGACGGCGATGACCTGGAACTTCGCGCTGAACAACATGCTCACCTATCGCGACCGGCGCCTTTCGGGCTGGGGGCTGCTGCGCGGCTGGGCCGTATTCGTCGGCGTCTGCTCGTTTGGCGCGGTGGCCAATGTCGGCATCGCCAACTGGCTTTACGAAGGCAAGTTTAACTGGGCCGCTTCGGCGCTTGCCGGCGTCGTGCTCGGCTCGGTCTGGAATTACGTCATGTCCTCGATGTTCTCCTGGCGCACCACGGCGGCGCGCACATGAACCTCATATCCAAATCAGGAGACAAGAGCGTGGTCGCTGGCTTTACTCTGGGACAAGTCCGGTTCTCGCCGGCGGTGTTGATCACGGCCTTCGTGCTGCTGATCAGGCTGCCGAACGCATTTTACGCGGGCATGGATTGGGACGAGACGACCTATTCCATGGTCGCGGTCGAAATCCTCAAAGGGCACCTGCCTTACACCGTTGTGTTCGACCACAAGCCGATGGGCCTTTACTGGGTCTTCGCGGCGTTCATCGGCATGTTCGGCTATGATCCGTTCGCGACCCGCCTGATGGCGATCGCGGCGGTTGCCGGCGCCGCGATCACGCTGCACCACATCGCGACCAAAAGGTTTGGGCTGAGCGCCGGGGCGGCGCTTGTCCTGGCGCTGATCTACGCCTTCGCCACCGGCGGCATCGGCGGCTCGGCGGTGAACAGCGAAATTCTGATCAACGCGGCGACGATGGGCTGGCTGGCGCTGCTCCTGAAGAATCCGGAACGGCCGGGCGCGCTTTCGCTGCTCGGCGCTGGCGCGCTGATGGCGTGGGGCGTGCAGTTCAATTATCTGGCCGGCGCGCTGATCGTCGGATTTGTCGCCGGCTATGGGGTGCTGGCCTGGACGGTGCGGTCCAGCCTTGTCGAGCGCGCGCGCTTCTTTGCGCTCAACGGGCTGACGATTTTCGCCGGCTTTGCGCTGATGAACCTCGCTATTCTGGCGCCGCTGCTCGTCACCGGTCTATTTCCCTCCTATTTTGCCGAACAGACTCAGTATTTGTCCGGCTACAAACCCGACATCGACAATCTGCGCGACATGATGTTGCAGCTCGAGCGCTCGCTGCCTTACCTCACGGCGCCGGTTGCGATCGTTGCCTGCGCGATCTGGATGGCGTTCCGGCGCACGCCGGCCGCGCCGCCGGTTGGCGGCGTGTCGTTCAACGCGCTGTCGATCGTGGTCGGCGGCGTGCTCCTGGGCGCCGCCGCGGCAGCGCTAACGAGCGGACGCTTTTATCCGCACTACTTCCTGCAGGTTCTGCCGCCGCTGTTCGTCCTGCTTGCCCTGTCCCTGGCGGCGGTCCTGCGCGAGCCGGCGTTGCGCACGCTGGCGATGGGCGTGCTGGCGGCTTCTGGCGCGATGATGGGCGGCGACGCCCTGGCGTTCGACGCGCGCGGAATCAAAGGCGCCGTGGAAGCGGTCCTTGGCCTCCCGCCGACCGCCGACCCGTACCGCGCCCTGGCGGCTGATCTGCGGCCGCGCCTGGCCAAGGACGAGACGATCTACGTCGCATGCGAACACCACGTGCTTTATGAATTGCTCGATGTGACGGCGCCGACCAAATATCCATACTACATGCATCACCTCGATTCGATCATGTCCGCGGCCCTGAAAATCGATCCGAAGGTTGAGCTGGCGCATATTGCGCAGAAAAAGCCCCGCTTTGTCGTGCTGGGCGATTTCCCGCGCTGCACCGGCGTCACGCCCGCGAATTATGACATGGTTGTGGATACGTTCACGAAGGCGGGGTATCGGCTTGATGGGCGATATTTCAACGGGCGTATTTTCGTGAGCAACAACGAGCGCGATGTGGCGCCGGTTAACAGCAAAATGCGGCTCGCCGTCGCCGGGACCTCCGGAATGATCGTTGCTGAGCCATCGGCGCGGAAGACCGCGTTCAAGAGCCTGCCGCAATGAATCTACGGAGCACGAACATGAGTGAACAAAACCGCCGGCGTATTCCAGTGGCGGGTCCGGCGATCACTGAGGAAGAAGTCGCGCTCGTCGCCGACGCCGCGCGCACCGGCTGGTACGAGAACTGCAACACCTATATCGCCGAGTTTGAGCGCCTGGTCGCCGCCTATTGCGGCGTGCGCTATGCCATCGCCGTTACGCACGCGACCTCCGCGCTGCACCTGGCGCTTGCGACGCTTGACGTAAAGCAGGGCGACGAAGTGATCGCGCCCGACATTACCTGGATCGCCTCCGTCGCGCCGATTTATCAAACCGGCGCCGAAGGCGTGCTCGCGGACGTCGATCCGGCCACGTGGTGCCTTTCGGCCGAAGCGGTTGAGCGCGCGATCACGCCGCGAACCAAGGTGATCCTGGGCGTCGATCTTTATGGTTCGATGTGCGACTGGCCGGCGCTGCGCGCCATTGCCGATAAGCACGGCCTGAAACTGATCGAAGACGCCGCCGAGGCCCTGGGCTCCAGGCTTGACGGCAGAATGGCCGGCTCGTTCGGCGATATTTCGGTGCTGAGCTTCCACGGCTCGAAGACCGTGACCACCGGCGAAGGCGGCATGCTGCTGACCGACGACGAAGCGCTCTATAAGCGCGCGCTGTTCCTGCGCGATCACGGCCGCACGTCGGTCGCCGGGCGCTACCAGCTCTTTTACAACACCGAGATCGCGTTCAAGTACAAGATGAGCGCCATGCAGGCCGCCCTGGGCGTCGGCCAGATGCGCCGCATCGACGGCCTGGTGGAGCACAAGCGCAACACGTTTGAATGGTATCGCAAGCGCCTGGAGTCTGCGCCGGGCATCGCCATCAATGTCGAGCCGCCGAACGTGTTCAACTGTTTCTGGATGCCCACGATCGTACTCGACCCGGCCCTGGGCCTGACGAAATACGACGTGATGGAAGCGCTCGACCAGGCGGGCGTCGATTCACGCCCGGTGTTCACGATGCTGTCGAGCATGCCGGCATTCGCCGACCGGCCAGCCGCGCTGCGCCACGCGAAGGATAATCGCGCCAGCCAGGTGCTTTCGAAATATGGCGTCAATCTGCCCTCAAGCGCGCTGACGACGGAGGCCGATGTTGAGTACATCTGCGACGTCCTGCTGGCGCTGTTGACGGAGCGCACAGGCCAGGTCGCCGCCAATAGCGGCGAATCGCCGGAAACGCGCGTCGCCTAGCCTATGGCATCGCTGGCGAAATTGATGGCGGCCGCCACAACGCCGCGCACTTGGGGCGCGTTCAGCAAAGGCGTGCTGGCGACCATGGATCACCGCGCCGCGCTGGGCCGTTTCCAGTTCGGCTCGGTGATCGATATCGGGGCCAACAAGGGCCAGTTCGCCGCGTTCGCCATGGCGACGTGGCCGCAGGCGAAACTGTTCTGCTTCGAGCCCCTGCCGGAGCCGCGCGCGAAGCTGGCCGCCGTCACCGCCGGCCGGGCGCAGGTGTTCGATTGCGCGCTCGGTGAAGAGGAGGGCGTGGCAGTGATGCACGTGGCTTCGCGCGCCGATTCATCATCGCTGCTGCCGCTCGGCGAACGCCAGAAGACGATGTTTCAGATGAATGAGGCTTCTGCGCTCAATGTGCCGGTGCGGCGTCTCGATCGCGTGGTCCAGGCTGACATGCTGAGCGGGCCGACGCTGATCAAGATCGACGTGCAGGGATTTGAGCGCGATGTGCTGCGCGGCGCCAAGGGCCTGTTTCCTGCTATCGCCGCCATTTATGTCGAACTCTCGTTCGTGGAACTCTACGATAACCAGGCGCTCGCTGGCGAAATCGCCGATTTCCTCACCGCCGAGAAGTTTTCCCTCGCCGGCGTCTACAATCAGACGTGTGACGAGCGCGGCGAGGCCGTGCAGGCCGACTTCCTGTTTCTCGCCCGCCCTTAGCGTTTTGCGCGCGCCACTCTAGGGGCTTAGCGGCTCCGACGAGGGCGTATCGAGCGGGCGGGCGGTTTTGCCAATCAGGTCGCGGATCTGGTGGCGCGACAGGCCGACGAAACATCCGGCGGCCGCCAGCACGACGAGCAGCGCGACCGCCAGCGCCGCAATCAGCCGCGTGATGCTGAACTCTACGATTTCGTGCCGCGCGAAATACCACCAGAACAGCGCCCAGGCTGCGATCGTCAGCGCCACCCACAGCGTCATGGAAAGCACAAACGAAACGCGCGCGCGGCGCAACGCGGTTCCGGCTGTCTTGGCGCCCGGCGCCGGCAAGAAGAATGGCCAGACCACCTGCGCAAGGAAAATCGCATCGGACGCGACCAGGCCAAACACCAGCAGATCGGGGTTCTTCAGCGCGAATGAGAAAACGCCGACAACCACCATTCCCAGAATGTAGAAATAGCTGGCGCCGCCGCCGAGGCGAAATTCTCCCTGACGCATCAGGGCAAGGGAAAAGATCTGATGCACCGAGAAGATCGAGGACACGGCGAACGTCACCGTCATGATCCGCACGAAATTGTCGTGCGGCAGGGCGAACAGCGGGCCGAGAATCATCTGGTTCTCCGCGAACACGCCAAGACTGATGCCGGCGGCAACCCAGGCAAAGCCGCCTGCAATCAACAGCAGCAGCGCGCGCGCGCTTTCCAAACCCTGGCCGCCGGCGCGTTCGACAAAGCGCACTGACGCGATGCGCGCCACTTGCGCGATGATCGCCCGCACCAGCGAAAATATCGATCGGATCGCGACAAAAGACGAGGTCAGCGCCGCCGGCGCAAAGGCCTGCAAAACCATCACCGGCAACTGAATCTGCGCCCAGGATGATAGGGGGCCCGAGGCCGACCAGCGCGCTTCCCGGTAGGCCTCGCCGGCGCCGCTAAGGCGCCAATGACCAAGCAAAGGCGAAAGCGCGCCCGCCGCGCGCAAGCGGCTCTGCAGCGCGATAACGACGATCGTGCTGGCCAGCCAGAACGCCGACAAGGTCAGCGGGCCGGCGTGGAATATCAGGATCGCGACCGACCCCACGACCACGCGGGAAACGGCGAGCACCACGAACAGCGCTTCGCAAATCGTGATCAGTCCAGCCGCTTCAAGCAAAGCGACGCGGATCAGGAAAAACCCGTCCAGCGCCATGGCGGTGCTGAGCAAGCAGACGAACAGCCATTTTGGCCCGGCTTCCGGCCCAAAATAGAAAAACGAGATCACGCCGATGACGGCGGCGCAGCCAAGCACTTGCGCGCGGATGATGGTCCATAGCGTGTTGAGCCGCGGCCCCGTCTGTCCCGCGGCGATGGCGGCGAACGCCACATTTCTCAAGCCGAGATCGCTTGCGCCGACGAAGGCCGCGAGCGCGTTGACCGCGAGCCACAAAGCGGCGGTCTCGTAGCCCCAAAAATGTATCTGCAACGGGAGCAGCACCAATTGCTGCGTGACCAGCACCGCCTGGCTCACAGCCGCAAGCGACAGGAATTTGAACATCAGCCGTTCAGGACGCGCGCCGCCGGCCGTGCTTGTGACTCGCCGCCGGCCTTGGCCCGGTTGGCCTGCGCCTCAAGACGCTTGACCCATGCGACGTTGGGCTGAGTCGGATCTTCCAGGCTCATGACCCACTTGCTGAACTCGTACCAGGAATACATCGCGCTGTAGCGCAGGCCGGCCTTACCGTCGAGAAACCCGAGGCAGAAGAAATAATGGTAGAAAAAGCGCAGCAGCGCTTTCAGCGGTCCGTTGCCCACGGCGCGATTGAGCAGGGCGCGGCCGGTGCGAATGCCGGACGTAGGCTCTCCTTCATGGACTTCTTCATCGGCAAGGCCGAGGTGCTTTTTCATCCAGGGCAAGAGCGGGCCGGACTGGAAATAGTGCAGGTAGGGCGCATCCACCTTGCCTGTACGCAGATCGCGCAGAATGGTTTCGTTGTGGCTGGTGTCGCCATCGACGAAAATAGCCCGGCCATGGCGCACGAAGCGTGAATGATAAATCGGATAAGCCGGCGCATGTTCAAGCACGACGCCGTCGAGCACTAGCTTTGACGTGACATAAACCGCGTCGAGCGGCGGATCGCCGGCGGCAAGGGTTTTTTCCGCCCAATCCCAGAACGATTTCTGAAACACCTCGTCGGCGTCGATGAAGACGACCCACTCGGCCTTAATATCGGCCTCGGCGAGCGCGAAATTGCGCTGCGCGGCGAAGCCTTCAAACGGATGCTCGATCACCTGCGCGCCGTGCTCGCGCGCGATGTCCATGGTGCGGTCGGTGCTGCCCGAATCGATGAGTGTGACGCCAACGCCCTTGGGCACGCCGGCCAGGCACATCGGCAGATCGCGTTCCTCATGGTTGGCCAGGATGACGACCCGAACCTTGCGGGCGAGCGTGGGATAGTCGGTCGCGGACATGTCAGCCTATTCTATCCTCGTCGCGGCGTGGGGCGCGACCCGCCCGTTCCTGCAAGGGGTATACCATTTTCGCGACGCTCGTTCGTGACGCCGCGACCGTGAGCTGCAGCATGGTTACTCCCAAAAAACCGTCGATGCGGCGGCGGCCAGCCGGCTCATCCCAGCCATAAGCGCTTTTTCCCCCCAATTTTCGGTAAAGTGCCGACGCGCGCCGACGACGAAGGAAGCAGGGTCGCGCTGGATTGTTGCGAGCGCCGCTTCAATCGCGGAGGGATCGCCCATGTCGTCGAGGGCAAAGCCCGTCTGGCCTGAAACGATGTCCTGGCTGATACCCGGAATGTTGCGTCCGATGACGGGCGCGCCGGCCATGTTGGCGACCGGCGTGGTGCCGCTTTGCGTACACGAACGGTCCAGCCGGACCACCGCCAGCGACCGGCTGAACACGGTTCTGATTTCCGCGTCGGTGATGATTGCCGGATTCTTAACGATGCCGGCGGCGGCGAGGTCGCGCGCGCCAATCCAGTCTGCGTTTCCTTTCGACCCCCGATAGAGCAGAACCGGCTGCAGGTGCGGGAACCGGCGCTTAACCAACGAGGCGAATTGCGGCCATTCTTCATGACCGGACGAGCCGCCCGGACTTCCGGCCAGGCAAACCCAATTTCGCTGCCCCGCCTGTGCAACAAGCGCCGTCTCGTCAAAATAATCCTTCTGGTAAAGCGCCAGACTGACCAGGCGCGCGCCAGCCTTTTCGGCCGCGGGCCGTATCAGGCGCTCGCCGTTGGCGGAAAACACCAGCCAGAGCGGGCTCATGGCGCACATCGCCGACTGCATCGCGTCCGCCGCCAGCCGGCGGGCGCGAAATCCTAACGAAACGTTTTCCCACTTCTTGCGCGGTTCGTGGACAGCGACGGAAAGGAGTGCGCCGTGGCCGGCCAACTGATGCGCGAAGCGCAGGTTGAACAGGCTGTTGGTCCAGAACACGGCGACGGTTGGGGCCTTGTCCCTTATCCGGGCGAGCGCTTCGGCCGGCGTGATCACCCGAGCGGCGCTGTCCCCGACATACCGGGCCAGGCTGGAGGTGTCATAGGTGACCAGCGATGCGTCGTGACCAGTGTGCTCGAGCCGTTCGCACAGCAAGGCTGCTTCCTTATAGCCTCCCGGGCCCCCGCCCAGATGATTGAACAGGAAACGGACTGGCGGCGAAGGCCGGAGTGGTTTGTTCATACGCAGCGGCCATGACGTGCTGAAGGTCAGCCGCCATGTCTTTACAGTCAATGCGCGAATAAAGAAAATTAACCTGTGTTAGCGAAGCATGGAATATGCATGTGAGACGGCGCAACATGGAAAAACGCGTCGGCGCCGCCACAAAAAGCGCCTTTTGGGATTAGAATGCGGAATGAGCGGGGCCAAAAACTTCACCCTGGATACGGCGGCGCGGCTGGTCCTGTTCTTCTTCTTTGCGCCGTTTTTTGTCTATGCGCTGACATCCGTCCGGTTTGGCGACATGGCGTATCGGGCGCTGGACGTCGCCCACGCCGGCGCCCTGGCTGTCGTCGCCTACCTGCTTGCCCGCAGGGATAATTTGCGGCTGTCGGGCGTGGCCAAGGCGTTCGCGCTCCTGCTGGTCGTGGACATGGCGGCGGTCCTGATCGCCTCGTTCGTCGAATACCGGCCCGAGGTCGTGCCGGCGGTGTACATCCAGACGACGCTGCTGTTCGTGACGATTTTCCTGAGTTTCGATATTTTCGCGCGGAAGTATTCGTTCGAGGAGTTCTGCGAACTCGCTTCGCCGGTGGCGATCGCGCTGATCGTCGTTTCCGCCTACCACGTGCAGTTCGTTTCCCCGCGAGTCTGGGGGCGGGCGTTTTATTTCGGCCTGCACCCAAATCTGGGCGGGGAGGTATTGTTCGGCGCTCTGGTTGTGGCGGCGTTCAACAAGCGGGCCAGTTTGCGCTGGATGGCTTACGCGCTGGGAATGTGGGCGCTGTTTCTGATTCAGTCGCGGGCGGCGGAATTGGGCGCTCTGGCGCTGATCGCCGGCGCCGAAATTCCGCGCACCAACAAGGGGCTCGGTTACGCGTCGGTTGGCGCAATTGCGGCCCTGGCGGTGATCTGCGTCGGCCTTCTGCTCAATCCAAGTTTGACCGACGGCCTGGTCCACTTCGTCAAGGAAGACATGATGAAGACGTCGGACCCGTATCGCGGTGAAGGCACGGGCCTGGTCGGACGCGCCGATACGTGGATCATGGCGCTCGACAAGTTGGCGGCGCATCCGTTGTTCGGCACCGGGATCAACCAGTCCGGCACAACGGCCATGGGAATCGGCATCCATAACGGCTACCTCAAGATGATGGCCGAACTCGGCATCATGGGCGCGCTCGTCGATGTGTGGATCATCGTAACGCTCGGTATCGCGCTGATGAAGGATTGGCGCCGCGGCGTCGCGATCGGCGCCTGCGCCGTCTTGTTCTTCTTCAACAACCGCAGCCTGAACCTGATGGTGTTTCCGCTGCTGATGTGGGTTTCGCTGCTGCCATGGGCGCCGCCGCGCAGCGCACGGGCGCGCACGGGCGAAGCGGCGCTTGGCGATCGGTGGAGCTTCACGCCGCGCGGGGCTAGCGCGCCAACACCACGCTGAAATCTTCGGCGCGCGGCAGGCAATGGGCGCGGGCGCCCGATTGGATGTCACCCACGAGGCGGGCGAAGTCGTCGCCATACACAGCGGCGGCGCGGCGCGCCTGCGGGATCGCATCGCGCATCGCCTGATATTTTTCCACCGTCAGCGTCGCAAAGAAGGCGATTATGTCCTGGGCGTAAGGGGCGTCGAACGCCGCGCCCAAGCCGAGCGCTTCCACAGTGCGGCCGATGGCGGCTTCGCGCGCAGCGATCAGCGGCAGCGCGCGCGCGGCGCCGTGATATAGCCGGTTGGGCAGCAGCAGGCGTGAATTCGCGCCATCGTCGAGATCGAACGCGAACAGGAAATGCGCGCCCTCGAATACCGGCCCGATATTCGTGTCGCTGTACGGCCCGTGATAGTGGAAATTCGGCAGGCGCGCTGCGGCTTCGCGAAATGAATCGATGCTTTCGCTGTCGGCGTAGCCCCAGGCGTGGAAATCGATCAGGCCTGGCAGCACGTCACACAAAGTCTGGGCGATCGCCAGACTTTGATGACAGCGCAAAAGCCCATGCCAGACGATCCGCCACGGCGGCGCCGGCGGCGTGGCCGCTGGCTGCGGCGCCGGCGGGGAAAGCTTGTTTTCCAGCAGCATCACCTGCGCGCGCGCCGGGACGATGTCGCGATAATACGCCCAGTAAAACCAGGGCGAGGTAAGGATCAGCGCATCGATCTGGCGGCAGAGCAAGCGCTCGGCGTTGCGCACCACGGCGCCGATCGGCGTGTTCGATAATTGCCGCGGGCTGAGATCGGCGACGTCGTAAACGATCCTGGGTTTGGTTTTCAGGCGCGCCCGCACGGCCAGGCCAAGCGCCAGCATATCCAACGAGTTGACCCAGATAATATCGCACGCCGGAATCCGCCGCGCCGCCTTGAGCGCCCGGTGCAGGAAGGCCGGCGAAGCGCAGATTCGGCCCAGAAAATCGCGGTTTTTCGCAAAGCCGAGCGAGACATAGTCGTATGTCACCGCGTCGCGGTCGATGAAGTTTTCGCGCTCATAACCGGCGACGACGACATCGGCGCCGAGCGCCCTCAGCCCTTCGACGCGGGTGATTGTCTTGCGGTGAACCGGCGAGGAGGAAAGAACCAAAACCTGCATTGAATCGGCTTTAGCGCATAAAAGCGCGCGCTTGGTTAAGGATCAGCCGGCCTGCGCCCGCGGCGCGTTTCTCATCGCCGCCGTGAAGATCGCTTCAAAGCGGTCCGCCACACGGCCGAGATCGAAATTTCCCTCGGCATAGGCGCGCCCGGCCGCGCCCATGCGGGCGCGCAGGGCCGGCTCGGCGATCAGATTTGCGGCCGCGGCGAGCCAGGCGTTCTGGTCGTCTGGATCAACCACGCTTCCCGCGCCGATCGCCGTCACCGTTTTCGCCGCCAGATTGGCGCCGGGCGCAGCGAGCAGGATCGGCCGTCCTGCGCAGAGGTAGGAAAGCACTTTGGAGGGCACTGAAAACGCCCCCGCATCGCGCTCGATCACGGCGGTAAGCACATCGGCGGTCGCCAGCGTTTCGGGGAGGCGCTCGAATTTCTGCAGGCCGAGCAGAAGCAGGTTGTCGAGGCCCAGGTCGCGCTTTTGCGCGCGCAGCCGGTCAACGCCGACGCCGGAGGCGACGACCACGACGCGCGCGCCCTGATCCTCGCGCAGCTTATAGGCGAGCGCGCCCAGCAGATCGGGATTGTGTTTGAGGCCGATCGTTCCGGAATACAGAAACACTTTTTTATCGTGCAGATCGTGTTCGCGCGCCCAGGCATTGTCTTTCGGAAGCACCGGAATCTGGTTCAACGCGCCCCAGTTCGGCGCGATGTGCAGCCGCTCGCGCGGCACGCCCCAGCTCAGCGCAAGCGGCGCAAAATCCTCGGTGATCAGCACAACGCCGTCGGCGCCGCGCATCTGCCGGCGCTCCAGCGCGGAATAATACGCCCCGATCATCGGGCCGACTCCGGGCAATTTCTTCGACGCCAGCTTGGCGACCGCCACGCTGTAGAAATCCTGGCACCAGAAAATGAATTTCGCGCCCGCCCGGCGCGACGCGCGCATCACGGCTTCTTGCGCCTCGGTTGGCGTGTTGCCGCTGATCACGATGTCGGCGCCGCTTTCGGCTATGGCGGCGGCGGCGGCGCGGCCGTATTCCAGGTCCTGGAAGCGGCGCGTGATGAAATCGGACTTGGAATAGGGCGCTGACAGGCTCAGCGGCAGGAACGAGAGCGTTTCAGCATCGCCTGGACGGCGCTGCAGATCGCCTTTGGGGCCCTGGTCGCCGCCGAAGAAGGCATGGATCACGCGGTGGCCGCGGGCAGCCAGCGCGCGGGACAATTCGGCCTGAAACGGGTGGCCGGCGTAATCGTGAAGGAAGATCGTTTTCGGAATCATCGGCGCCTGCAGCCCTAGCCTGCGCCCCGCGCCGGCGCATGCGCCTTCATCATGCAAGCATCGTGCGCGTTAATGCGCGCCATCGGCCCGCAATACAGCGGGAATCGTGCGCAGCAGGATCGAGACATCCTTGGTGAGCGACCAGGCGGTGGCATATTCACGGTCGAGCGCGACGCGCCGCTCATAGGTGGTTTTGGAACGGCCGCTGACCTGCCACAGGCCGGTAATGCCCGGCCGCATCAGCAGGTAATAGCAGCGATCCTTGCCGTAACGCTCGTTCAGTTCAGCGCGCGGCACCGGCCGCGGGCCGACAATGCTCATCTCGCCCAGCAGAACGTTGAGGATCTGCGGCAACTCATCAATGCTCGTGGCGCGCAGGAACTTGCCGATCTGCGTTACGCGCGGATCGTTCTCCAGCTTTTGCGTTGTTTTCCATTCGACCAGCGCTTCCGGATTTTCGGCGAAATAGCGCTCGAGGATTTCCGCGCCGTTCACCGCCATGGAGCGGAATTTCCAGCACCGGAATTCACGGCCGTGGCGACCGATGCGGCGGTGGCCGTAAAAAATCGGCCCGCCGTCGGTAAACTTGATCGCCAGCGCCACCGGGATAAGCAGCGGCAGCAAACCCAAAAGCGCTGAAAACGCGATTATAAAGTCCAGGATTCGCTTAGGTGGGGAATTGGCGCGGCGCGCGCTCATCACGATCTGGGGATCGGTCACCACATGCACGCGCCGGCGCGGGGCGAGGGCCGCGACCACCGGCGAGGGCCGCAAAACAGCATCGGACTCAACGCCGTTCTCGACGTTAGCCGTCTGCGTAAACATTCATCAGCCTCCGCACGCCTTTAACAGCGATTTACTACTGTGAACAAAACGTATGCAAGGCCCTTGCCATTATTTACGCATTGATAAGACAAGATTTTAGCTGTCCCCGCAGCAGGTCGTGCGCTAGAGCGCGGAGACGAAACAAGTCTCTCCAAATCAGCGAATTCACTATTGCGCGCGCGTTTGCGCCGAAGCGGGAATTGCTGCTCGTTATGTTCGCAACTCGCCTGTGAGGCGTATCATTTCGGTACTCATTATTCGCGCGTGCGGTGATGACGGCGTGGTTCTTGCTCAGTCTGACGCCTGACATTATTCACAGGCGGAGCATTCCTTGTTCACCTCGCGCGCGCTCTCGCCTCGTTCCCAGGACGCTTCTGATGAAGCGCTGGCGGGAAGGGGGCAGAGCTTCAGTCTGGGTTTCGCGCGCAAGGCTCCCCAGGCGCCGCCGGACCGGTGCATCTATGCGATCGGCGATATCCACGGCCGCGCAGACCTATTGGACCATCTGCTGAACAAGATCGGCGCGAACGCGAAGGACCGGCCCGACGAGCAGGCGACCCTTATCTTTCTCGGCGATTATATCGATCGCGGGCCGCAATCACGCCAGGTCATCGACCGATTGCTGAGGCTGCGCGATCATGGTCATGACTTGCGGTTTCTGCGTGGAAACCATGAGGCCGCGCTCCTGGACTTTCTGGCCCATCCTGCACATGGCCGCGCCTGGATGGCTTTGGGCGGCGCGGAAACCCTTTATTCATACGGTGTTTCGCCGCCCGGACGCGGGGCGGGCGCCGAAGACCTGGAACGGGCTTCCCGGGCGCTCAACGCGGCTCTGCCGCCGGCTCATTTTGAGTTTTTTCAGCGTCTGGAAACCTTTATCCGGCTCGGCGATTACCTGTTCGTTCACGCGGGGTTGCGCCCCGGTCGTCCGCTGGACAAGCAGACGGAGGGAGACATGCTGGAAATTCGCGAGCCATTTCTTAAGAGCCGCGCGCGTTGGCCCTATGTCGTTGTCCACGGCCATTCGCCGGTGCCGGCGGCGACAGCCAATGGCGGGCGGATATCCCTGGACACTGGCGCCTACGCGACCGGGAAACTGTCGGCCGTTCGCCTTGAGGGCGAACACGTCCGGTTCCTGTCGACATAATGAGGAGCGGGGGCTCAGTGGTTAAAATAATTTGTTGAGCGTTAATCTCGCGATTCGGGTGCGTAGGTGACTTCTAGGGCGAACTGGTTAAACACTGAGCAAGCAGCGCGGGGCTATTAGACTGTTTATTGGCGCCCAAATCGCAATGCGGCGTCTGTTGCGCCGATCTGACGGTTCGCTGCTCTCACTTGGGGCACGCCCTGTTCTGCTCCGGCACAGCTAAGGTAAGGACAACAATGAAGCGCTCTCTTCTGACTGCCGCAGCGTTCGTGACCATTACGGGCGCGGCCCAGGCGCAGGCGCCGATCGATCGCGGAAACAATGAATCCGTGACGGCGCGCCAGCGGCCGGACTACGAGGCGCCGGGCGTTCGCCTGGGAACCTTCGAACTGTTGCCGAGCATCACGCTGGGCGCGGAGTCGAACGACAACATTTTCGCCGTGCAAACCGCGACGAAGAACGACATAATTTTTACCGTGAAGCCGGAAGTCTCGCTTGCTTCCGACTGGAGCCGCCACGCGCTGCGCGCGCATGTCGAGGCGACGCACGGCTTCTATCAGGACTTCGACTCCGAAGATTTCACCAATTTCTACGCCAATGGCGATTTCCGGCTGGATGTCGGCCGCGAGCACAACGTGGGCATTGGCGGTTCCTATCTGGACGGCCAGGAGCCGCGCACCAGCCCGGATTCGCCGTTCACGGCCGCCAAGCCGATCGATTACTCGATCGGCGGCGTCTACGGCTATGGCGTATATGTATTCAACCGCGTGCGGGTTTCGGGGCGCGCCGAATACAACGATTTCCAATATGACGATGGTTTCACGGCCGCCGGCGTCCGGATTAACCAGCAATTCCGCAATCACACCGAGACCGCGCAGACTTTGCGCCTCGAATACGCGATGAACCCATCGACCGCGCTGGTGTTGCGCGGCAAGACGATCCAGAACCGGTATGATCGCAACGCGCCGGGCGCGGCGTTCGATCGCGATTCGACCGGCTACCGTATCGAAGCCGGCTTCAACGCCGACGTGACCAACCTCATCCGTGGCGAGTTTATCGTCGGCTACCTCAGCCAGGACTGGGACAATTCCAAGTTTTCGGTCGATGGCCTGGCCGTGGAAGGCAATCTTGAATACTTCCTCACGCGGCTCACCACCATCACGCTGAAGGGCAGCCGCAGCGTGGAAGAAGCGGGCCTGTTCGCGGCGGCGACGGGCAAGCTGGTCACGCGCGGCGAAGTGCGGGTTGATCACGAATTGTTGCGCAACGTCCTGCTCACCGGCGCCATCGGCGCTTCGAGCGACGAGTACGAGGGGATCGACCGTAACGACGATGCGACGTTCGGAGACGCGGGCGTGACCTACCTGATGAACCGCCGCATCTCCGTGGGCGCACATTATAATTACATTGATGTTCAATCGGACGGCGTCGCGCGCGATCGCGACTACACCATCAACCGGTTTATGGCGACGTTGACTCTCAAGCTGTAAAAATCAGCTTCGAGACATGATCGGAGCAAAACGCTCCGAGGAGAGATTGCAAAATGGGCGATACGGGCACGCGGCAATTCGAGCTTTCATCGGCGATGGTGAAAGAAGCCCCGGTCATGGAAGAAGGCGGCCTCAGCCGGCTGGTGGATATGTTCCGCCGCCGGTTGTGGGTCATTGCGCTCACGGCGGCGCTGGTCTTCCTCGTCGTGGCGTTTCTGACCGCGGCGGCCACCAAGCTTTATACCGCCACCACCGACGTTCAGCTCGATCTGTCGCGCCGGAACATGCTGACGCAAGTGGACGCCGCCGCCGGCATTGCGCCGGACGCCGCAGCCGTCGATACCGAAGCCCAGATCATGTCCTCGCGCACGCTGGTGGCGCGCGTCGTTGACAATCTCAACCTCGTCGATGATCCGAACTTCAACCGGCCGGCCGGCGCCAGCCTCGCGGACCGCGTCCGCGGCTTCTTTGGCGCGTCCCCTGCGGTAAGCGCGATCGAGAAGGCGCGCCAGCGCTCGACCGAGCGCGAAAAGGTCATCGACAAACTGGTGCAGCGGCGCACCGTCAAGCGCGTCGGCCTGACCTATATCATGCAGATTTCTGTGACGTCGGAATCGCCGGCCCAGGCGGCGCGCTTGGCCAATTCGTTCGCCGAACTTTACCTAACGAGCCAGCTCGAAAACAAATACGACACGATCGCCCGCGCCAATGAATGGCTGGCGCACCGGCTCGACGTGTTGCGCCAGGAAGTGCAGGCCAAGGAACGCGCGGTCGAAGTCTACCGCGCGCAGAACGGCCTGTTGAGCGCTTCCGGCTCGACATTGACCGAGCAGGCGATTTCCAACCTCAATTTGCAGTTGGTCGGCGCGAAAGCCGATCTGGCCGAGCGCGAATCGCGCCTGCGCTCGATTGAATCGGCGCTGGCCCGCGGCGCGAATGCCGACACCGCCGCTGAAGCCCTGGGTTCGGCCGTGATCGCCAACCTTCGCGAAAAGCAGGCTGATATCGCACGCCGCAAGGCCGAGATTTCGGCGAAATACGGCCCCAGGCACCCGGAAGTGAAGCGCGTCGATGAAGAAGGGCGCGACATCGAAAACCGGATCGACCAGGAAGTCTCGCGCATCGTCGCCTCGCTGCGCAACGAGGTGGAGATCGCCCGCAACCGCGTCGGCTCGATCCAGGGCAGCCTCGGCATGCAACAGACCGACCTTGCCGCCAACAATGTCGGCGCCGTGAAGCTGCGCGAACTTGAGCGCGACGCCGAAGCCAGCAAGACGCTTTATGAGGGCTTCCTCAGCCGCTCAAAGCAGATCGCAGAGCAGGGCGGGGCCGAACAGCCCGACGCGCGCATCGTTTCGCGCGCCTCCCAGCCGACTGCGCCGTCCTCGCCGCAGACGAAACTGAATCTGGCGATTGGCTTGATCCTCGGTCTGGCGCTCGGCGCGCTGCTGGCCGTGCTGCTCGAGTTCTTTGAACAAAGCCTGCGCAGCGCGCAGGACGTGCAAGACCGCCTGCGCGTCGCCTGCCTCGGCGCCTTGCCTTACCTCGACAAGCGCACGCGCATGGTCGATATGGAATTGGTGCCGCCGGAAAGCTATGTGCTGCGCCGGCCGCTCTCTGCCTTCGGCGAAGCGCTGCGCGGCGTGCGCGCCAGCCTGTTCTTCTCCAGCCCCGACCGCCCTGTCCGCGTCCTGGCCGTGACGTCCGCGCTGCCCGACGAAGGCAAAACAACGACCGCGCTGGCGCTGGCGCGGATCTCCGCGCTCGCCGGCTCCAAAACCATCGTGGTCGATTGCGATCTGCGTCGCCGCAGCGCCACGCACGCGCTCGGCCTCGACGTGGAAGCGGGCCTCACCGAATTGCTGTTCGGCACCGCGCGCCTGGAAGACGTGATCCAGAAGGATGTCGGCTCGGGCGCGGACATCCTGCCGCTCGCCCAGGCCGAATTCACGCCGCGCGACCTGTTCAACTCGACCGCGATGCGCGAACTCATTGAAGAACTGCGCAAGCGTTACGAAGTCGTGATCCTGGATACGGCGCCGGTTCTGCCGCTGGCCGATACCCGCATGCTCAGCCCGCTTGCCGATTCCGTTCTGATCGTCGTGCGCTGGGCGCGCACACGCCATTCGGCGGTGCGCAGCGCGGTGGAGCAATTGCGGGCGCACGGCGCCGAAATCGGCGGCGTTGTGCTCGCGGGCGTTAATTCCAGCCTGATGGCCCGTCTGATCGACGACCGTCCGGACAATTACAGCGAGCTTTATCAAACCTATTATGTCCGCTAGCACGATCTGGCGGACTTGCCTCGCGGCGGCGCTGTTCGCCGCGGCGGCGGCTATCCTCGTCGCCAAGGGCGGGGCGCTGGTTAGCGGCTACGACGCCGTCTATGCCGACAACGCCCTGCGCGCGGCGGGTGTGGCGGAAAAAGGCAGCGCCCGCGATAAGGCGCTGGCCCAGGCGCTCGCCTATATCGACAACGGACTGCGGATCGCCCCTGGCGACCCGCGCCTCTGGGGATTGCGCGCCGAAGCCTTGTTGCGCCAGGCGCTCGACGGCGGCCCGGGGCCGCGGCCCAAACTATTGTCGGCCTCGGCGCTGGCGTCGAAACGCGCCGCCGCCAACGCCCCGAACGATAGCGCGGTGCAGGCGCGGCTGGCGCTGGTGCTGGCGCTTGAAGGACAGCGCGCCGCCGCCGCCGCCGCTCTGTCGCGCTCCTATGAACTCGACATCACCTCGGACGCCTTCGGACATCGCCGTCTGGAAGCTGCGGGCCGGGCCTGGGCTGAACTGGGCCCCGCCGGCCAGCGCAATGTCGTCAATGAGGCCTGCATGCTTGCCGCGCGCAGCCCGGAGGACCGGGCCCGGATGCAGCGCTTGCGGTTCGGCGCCGCCGATGCGGGCATGGCGCTGACCTTGGACGATCTCCTGGCCGATGGCGCCTGCCGCGGTACTGAAGGCTGATCGCCCAGCCAGCGCAGGCGCTTTTCCCCGTCACTGCGCATCGCTATGGTCCCCGGGGCAAAAGGTGAGGCGAATGCAAGAGCCGCGGTCGATCGGCGAAGACGCCCCAAGAGGCGCACAGCGGAGACGCTGGTCGCACGTCGGTCTCATCGCGCTTGAGATCGGCGTTCTCGCGCTCGTCGTGGCGCCCGTTGTCGTGGCGGCGGGCTTCTTTTGGCAAGGGCAGGAAGTCTGGGCCGAGGCGGCAATCGGGTTGCTGCTGGCCTATTGCATCATGCGGCTTGGGGCCAGCATGCGGCCGGGCGTGCGCTCTCCGGAGGATATCTACCGCCGCATGGGCGCGCACAGCATCGCCGCGATCGAAAATCTGGGCCGCGGTGATTTTCGACTCCTGCCGCCCAACCAGCGCACCGTGTTCGGCTACATCGTCGAAAAGCCGTCTTCGCGCGTGGCCGAGGCGTTCCGCAAAATTCATTTCGTCGCCGGCCGCTTTAAGCGCGGCGCCGGCAAGGTCATCGCCGTGTCCTCCGCCGCGCCAAAGGAGGGCGCCAGCACCGTCGCGCTTGGCCTGGCGCGGACCATGTCGGCGCATGGCGATCGCATCGTTATTATCGATTGCGATTTGCGCCAGCGCACGCTCACCAACAGCCTGGGTCTTTCGCCCGAACTTGGCATTTGGGAAGCGGTCTCCGGCAAGGCGACGCTGGAAGCGGCGCTATACATAGACGACGAACACGAAACCGCGGTCCTGCCGGCGACGCGCGGCGGCGTGTTCCGGGAATTATTCGCCGGCCGGCAGTTTTTTGACCTGATCGAAAGACTGAAGCGAGACTACGACTGCATCATTCTCGATTGTCCGCCAGTGCTGACTTCGGTCGATACACGCATGATCGCGCGGGCGGCCGATAGCGTTCTGCTCGTGGTGCATTGGGGGCGGACTTCTGCGGCGGCGGTCGTAAGCGCCGGGGCGATCATCGGCAAACTCGGGCTGCCGCTGCCGATGGGAATCGTCCTCAATCGCGTGCCGCGCCCGGCGCGCGACCGCATGAGCAGCGCCAGACAAGCGGCGGGACGTGCGCACTATGCTTGAGGCGCTGCCTTCCCTCGCCAATGCGCTGGCCGAACACGGCTGGATCCAGGCGGATACGGCGCTGGCCCGCGGCTGGCGGGAGAACGCGGTGCTGGAACGTGAGCTGCGCGCTTTGGCGCGCACGCAGGCGGTGCGCGCTTCAGAGCGCGTGGCGGAAAAAGTCGCCGGCCTGATTGAGCAATGCCTGCTGGTCGGCCAGTCCCTGGCGCTTGCGGGCGGCCAGCGGGGATTGGCATTGCTCGGAGACATTGGAGATGAAACGAAATTCGATGCTCAGCGCCACGCGGCCATCGGGGCGGAGCCTGCGCGGGGCGCGCCGGTGCGGGTCGTCGCGCCGGGCATTATTGCGGAATCGCGGCGGGCGATTGTTGTCAAGGCCGACGTTGCGCCAAAGCGGGCGCCCGCCAAGGCGCGGTCGTCTCGCGCGCCGCGCAGGCGCGGATAGGGCGGGAGCAACGGCATGCCGAACGCGACCGACCTGACGATCTGCATTGATTTCGGCACCGCATGGTCGAAAGCCGCGGCGATCGCGGCGAGCGACGACGGTGCGATCGACCCTGCCCATATCCGCCCGCTGCTCTTGTCCGAAAGCACGCGTTCAAGTCCGCTGATCCTGCGCTCGATGCTGTTCATCGAGGATAGCCGGGTGTTCTTCGGCGAAGAGGCCTGGCGCCGCTGGCTGGCGGCCGATCCGTCGACGGATCGTCAGGCATTCACGTCGTTCAAGACATTGCTCGCCGCGCGCGATCTTGCCCGGGCGCTTGAAGCGCGCGCACAGAAGCGCATCGATCCGCAGCGCCGTTTCACGTTGCGCGATCTGCTCGTGCTCTATTTTGCGTTCCTGCTTATTCGCGTCGAGCGCGGTCACCGCGCCGATCCGGCGATCTCGGCGATTCCCAATGCGCGGCTGCGCTACACCCATCCGGCGTGGGGCGGGGCCGAGGAAGAAGATCGCCATCGTTATATTCCGCGCCTGATCGATGAGGGCGGCCATGTGGCGCAGGCCATCGGCGTCCAGATCGAAAGTGAAGCCGGGCTCAGTGTCGATACGGCGCTCGATGCGCTCGGCCGCGCGGCGGCCGCTTCCTTGCAAAGCCGGATAGAGGGCGTCGTTTTCGAAGCGGCTGCCGTTGCGGCCTGTCGGCTCGCCGATCGCGCGCCTTCGGCGCGGCACATGATCGTGATCGATATTGGCGCGGGTACGACCGATCTGGGCGGCTATCGCCTGCGCGATGAACAAATGATCGAAGAAATCGTGCCGGCGCGGCGCACCGTCGATGTCGCCGGCGACGAGATCGATCTGGTGCTGATGAACGCAATGTTGTCGCGTGCGCGCCATGTGCGCGGCAATCAGGCGCAGACCGCGTTCTGGCGCACGCTCGCGCCACAAGTGCGTGAACTGAAGGAGACGTTGTTCACCTCCGGCAAGTGCGCCGTGCGATACGACCGCAAGATCGTGACGCTGGCGATGAAGGATGTCGTCGGGCAGGAAGATTTCCGCAACGCGCTAGGGCAAATTCGCGATGCCTATGCGATTACGCTGAGCAATGTCGCGCGCGCCAGCGCCGAGCACAACATGCGCGACATTGATGTCGTATTCGCCGGCGGCGGCGCCAGCCTGCCATTCCTGCACGCCATGGCGCGAAACACCAAGCCGGCGCCGAAGCTCAATCCCTCCGTGCATATTGCGCCGCTGGCGCCGCGCTGGGCGAAGGCCGATCATTTTGGCGGCCAGCTCGTGCCGGTATTCCCGCAGATCAGCATCGCGGCCGGCGGCGCGCTGGCGCCCAGTGCGCTCGTCAGCCGCCCGCGCGAGCGCGCGCTGGCGGGCTAGCTCAGGGCTGCCGGCTGGCGCCGGCAAATAACCCGTGCATCTGACGAATTAGGGGCCGGGCAATTTGGACAGCCAGTCGTTCCACCACGGATCGCCAACTTTCGCCCGCATCTCAGTCTCTATTGCGGGCGTCCACCACGTAGGCAGTTCGTCGATCGGTGTAAGTGATGGGAATCGTTTGACTAAGTCGGCCCTACTTTCGGCCTCGACGTAGAGCCAGACCCCGCCAGAGCCGTAGTCATAGCAAGCAAGAAACTCAGCCACTACCAGCCTCCCGGCAAACACTTACTGCAATTAAATATGACGCTTCGGGCCAAAGGCGGACCCGATCAGCGCTTCGCCAGCAGCTTCTTCGCCGCCGGCGCAAAAGGCCGCGCGCCTTCGTCGTAATCGCTCCACGGCTTGGTTTTGCGGAACGCCGCGGCGGCGGTGGCGATCGTGTATTTCATTGGATCGAGGCCGGCTTTCACCTGGCCCCAGGTGAGCGGCATGGAAACCGGCGCGCCTGGGCGCGCGCGCGGCGATAGCGGGGCGACGGCCGTGGATGTGCGGTCATTGCGCAGATAATCCAGGAAGATGCGGCCGACGCGGTCTTTCTTCGCCATGGTGACGAGATAGCGCGCGGGCGCATCGGCGGCCATCTGCCGGCACATCTCCAATGCAAACGCCTTGGCCTCCGGCCATTCCAGCGCGGCGCGCGTTTTCGCAAATGGCGTCACCACATGCAGGCCCTTGCCGCCGGTGGTTTTGCAGAAGCTTTCCAGGCCGACAGCGGTAAGGCGGTCGCGCATTTCCTTGGCCGCTTCGATCACGCGCGCGAAGGGCACGTCCGGCGCGGGATCGAGGTCGAACACCAGGCGCCCAGGCGTTTCCGGCGCGCCGGGCTGGCAATTCCACGGATGAATCTCGATCGCCGCGATTTGCGCGGCGGCGATCAGCGCTTCGGGCGTGTCGAACTGCACGTAAGGCTGTTTGTCGCCGCGCACTTGCGTCAGCGTGATGTGCGGCGAGGAGCCCTTCATCGCGTGGCGCTGGAAGAACAATTCCTTGTCGATGCCGTCCGGCGCGCGGATGATCGAAGCGGGCCGGCCGGCGATATGCGGCAGCATCCATTCGGCGACAGAGTCGAGATAGGCGGCGAGCGCCAGCTTGGAAAAAGCCGGCGAGTCTTTCGTTTCCGGCCAAAGTGTTTTGGCCGGACTGGAAATCGCCACGCCGCGGATGGTTTCAGGCTTGTTCGATTTGGCCGCCGTTACGCGCGCCGCCGCTACCTTTTCGGCGACGACCTCTTTCGCGGGCTTGTCGGCGCGCAGGCCCTTGAACGCGGCGTGGCGGAATACGCCGTCGGCGGTGATGTCGCCAAACTCGATTTCGGCAACGAGGTCTGGCTTGGCCCAATGCACGCCGCGTTCCTTGCGCGGCGCGCTGACCGCGAAAGGCGAGGATTGGCTTTCCACTTTGTGCAACGCCGCCGAAAGCTTGCACGCGGTATCGCCATCAAAGCCTGTCCCGACGCGGCCGGCGTAACGCAATCCGGATTTTTCCTGCACGCCGACGAGCAGGGAGCGGAGGCGCCCGTTTTCCTCGCTCCAGCCGCCGATCACGACTTCCCGACCGTTGCGGCATTTGGCTTTCGTCCACGTCTCGCGCCGGCCGCTGCGATAGGGCGCATCGAGGCGTTTGGAAACGATACCCTCCACGCCCATCTTGCACGCGGCCTCAAACACCGCCGGGCCGGCGGAGGTGAGGTGGCTGACGTAGCGGATGGTTTTCGGCGTGCGGCGCAGCAAGCGTTCGAGTCGCGCCTTGCGTTCCGAGAGCGGCAGTGTTCGCAGATCTTCGTCGCCTTCGCAGAGAAGATCGAACACGAAGTAGACCAGCTTGTCGGTCTTGCCGTTTGAAATCGCCTCCTGCAGCGATGAAAAGTTCGTGTGGCCTTCCGCGTCCAGCGCACACAGCTCGCCGTCGATAATGCAGTCGCCAAGTTTGGCCGCGGCCGCCGCGACGGCGCCGAACTTCGTTGTCCAGTCGAGCCCCGTGCGCGTGAACAGGCGCGCTTTGCCGTCCTCGACACGCAATTGCATGCGATAGCCGTCGAGCTTAATCTCGTGGCCCCAGCCGGCGCCGCCCGGCGGCTTGTCGACCGCGCGGCAGAGTTCAAACGGAATAAAGCCGGGCAGCGTCTTCAGCGCCTTGCCCTTCGCCTCCTGCACCAATTCCTGTTCGGCTGGCTTCTTGTTGGAATGCCAGACGGCGTCGGCTTTGGTCTGACGTCTCAGCATGAAGGGCGTGGGCTTCTTGCCCTTGCCTTCGGCGATCTCTTTCATCGTGCGCCCCGAGGCGACGGATTTGTCCTGCGCCAGCACGCCTTCATTGTCGCCGTCGATCGCGTATTGATCGCGGTGTTTGATCAGCAGCCAGTTGTCGTGTTTTTCGTGATCGCGCCGTTTCATGCGCACGAGCACGTAGCCGCCATTGATCTTCTCGCCTTTGACGACGAATTTCAGTTCGCCCTTCTTGATCGCCTTGTCCGGCTCAAAGCCCGGCTCCGGCGCCCAATAGCCGCGGTCCCACAGCATCACTGTGCCGCCGCCATATTGGCCGCGCGGGATCGTGCCTTCGAAATCGCCGTAATCCAGCGGGTGCGCTTCGGTTTCGACGGCAAGGCGCTTTTCATGCGGATCGAGCGAGGGGCCGCGCGTCACCGCCCACGACCAGAACACCGCCCCGATCTCAAGCCGGAAATCGTAATGCAGGCGCGTGGCCGCGTGCTTCTGGATCACGAAGCGCAGGTTTCTGGACGGCGCCACCTGCTGAGCGCCGCTGGGCTCGGCGGTCTTTTTGAAGTCGCGCTTGGAGCGGTAGGTCTTTAGCTCGCCGCTCGCCATGATGGGCTAGGACTGTTTCTTCGCCCGCTTGCCGCCGGTGGAACGATGCGCCGCCGCCGCCTTGCGCGCCGTGGTCTTGCCAGCAGCCACTGTACGGCGCCGTTCAGGCGCGCCCTTCAGGCTCGCTTTCAGCGCGTCCATCAGATCGATGACGTTGGTATCTTTCGGCGCTTCGGGGCGGACGATTTTCTTGCCCTTTTGCTTCTGGGCGATCAGCTCGCGCAAAGCTTCTTCGTAATGATCCTCGAATTTCGAGGCGTCGAAATCCTCGGCCTTCTGGGTGATGATCTTTTCGGCGATGGCGACCATGTCGCGGTCGGCCTTCACGTTTGGAATATCGCCGAAGAACTCCTTCATCGCGCGCACTTCCTCGTGGCTACGCAAGGTGGTGGCGACGATGCCGTTCTCGCGCGGCTCCAGCGCCACCAGCCGCTCGCGCTGGCTCATCACCAGGCGGCCGAGCGCGACCTTGCCGGAATGCTCCATCGCCGCGCGGATCACCGCGTAGGGCTCGGCGGCCATCTTGCCGTCGGGCACGAGGTAATAGGGGTTTTCCCAATAGAGCCGGTCGATGTCCTCGGCGGGGACGAAGCTGTCGATGTCGATCGTCTTGGTGCTTTCGAGGCGGACGCTATCGATCTCTTCCTGGGTGATGGTGATGTATTCGCCCTTGGAGACCTCAAATCCCTTCACCAGGCTCTTGCGCTCCACCGGCTCTTCCGTGCCGGAATCCACCGTCAGCATGCGGATGCGGTTGCCGGTATCCGGGTTGATCAGGTTGAAGCGCACCTCGCCCTTGGGCGAGATCGCGTTGTAAAGCGCGACGGGGCAGGTGACGAGCGAGAGCTTCAAATGCCCTTGCCATGAGGGGCGCGCAGCCATGACGACTTCCTTGGGTAACCACACCGAGGGCGGCGTCTGACGCGCCGCCTCTGTCCACCAACGTATAGCGCGAAATTTCGTTTCGCTCACGCGGGATTTCATCTCAGGCGAGCGCGCGATACAAAAATCCCGCGCCCGCTTGGTGAACGACGTGATCGAAACGGGAACGAAGCTAATCTTTGCGATGCGCCCGGCATTTCCGCTCACCCACCCCGCAAGCGGCCGGGTGTCAGAACCATCAGGCAAACATGCTTTGCGGCAGGCAGGTGATGCGGCAGGCGAGGTCGGCTTCGCCGGAGGCGAGGATGTAGTGATCCTCATGCGCCGCGATGCCGGTCGTGAACACGACGTCGGAAATGTACATCTGATCGGCCAGCGGCGCCGTCAGCGCCGGATTGGGCTCGAGGATCGCGTTTTCATCGGCCAGCCGGAGAATGCGGGAGGGGTCGCCCGCATCCAGCAGCGCCCAGAATGTGCGATAAATTCCGACAAGCCCCTGAACCTCGACGCCGTGATAGAGCGCGAGCCAGCCGGCCGCGGTGCGGATCGGCGGCGCGCCGCCGCCAATGCGCATCGTCGCCGCCGTGCCCTTGCGCGGGCGGATGCCCGGCGCGTCGAGCGGTTTCCAGTGCAGGGCGTCGGGCGACCCTGCGAGCTGGATCGCCGGTCCCGGCAGATAGGGACTGTCCGGCGGGTAGGCGAAATAGAGATCGCCAAGCGGGCGGGTCAGGGCCATGAACTTCCCGCCGACCATGCCCTCGAACAGAACCATGTCCTTGTTCTGGTGGTCGAGCACGATGCCTTTGAGCCGCCAGTCGAGGCCGTCGCGCGACGTATAAAGCGTTGTGCAATGGCGCTCCGGGCTGACCGAGCAGGTGGTCATATAATAGCGCCCGTCGATCCGGCTGATGCGCGCGTCCTCCACGCCGTACATCTGATAAGTGGCCGTGGGGGCGATCGCTCTGTCGTAGTGCACGTCGATGACCCTTCGGCTATCCGCCGATAGTTCAACCGGCAGCAGCCATGATAAAGAGGTGAGGGCCATCACCCGTGCATGATGCGGCGTGATGATGAATTTACGCGGGTCCTTGGCGTTGACGCCCTCCGTCGGATAGCCGTCGAGCACGTAGCCCTCCGGCGTCCAGCGGATCGCGTGAATTTTTCCATCGAAGATCGGCTCGCGCAGCGCCTCGGCCACGCGCACCATCATCAGGAGATTGCCGTTTGGCAGGCGGGTCAGGCCCGGATTGAACGCGCCCAGCGTGAAGGTGTCGGCCTTCAGGCTTGCCCGCAGCGGCGAGCGGGCAAGATCGACATCGTTCGGCGTGAAAATCAGCCTGTCGGTGTTGGGCATGGGCGACCGCAGGGGAAAACGCGTTCGACTCGAAAGAGTTTCGCGCCTCTCGCCGGGTTTACGCGGAAAGCACGACGCGGTCGCCCTCGATTGCACAGGTCGTAGCAAAGCCGGCGCGCGCGGATATATCCCTCAAATAGTCCGCGACGTCGCTAAAGTGCGGTGCGTCGGCGGTAAGCGTGTGCGGCGTCGATCTGTCGTCGATCCAGACTGGCAGCGCGGAAACAGAGTCGATGCGCCGCCCCCGAATGCGCATTTCCACGATCATGCTTTTGCGCGTGTCTTCCGGAAGCAGATAGAGGCTGCTCGGCTGCCTGTCCGGGTGAAGTGAAAGCAGGTGTTTGAACGAAGGCGCCTGGACGATCGCAGGATCGAACGCCTGGGGCTGCTCGATGGCGAAATTACCCATGCTGTATACTATCGCCGCGCCGCGATAGAATTCGACGCCCTTCAGTATATGGGGATGATGGCCAAGGACGATGTCTGCGCCCGCATCGATCGCCGCGCGCGCTACCTGTTTCTGATAGTCCGCGATCACAACCGGGGTCATGTGGAGGCCCCAATGCATCGATAGCGCGACGATGTCGGCGGAGCGCTTGGCGGCGGTCACGTCGCGCATCAGCGCCGCCAGATCATCGCCATGGGGTTCAGTGATGATGTGTGGCGGCGTGCCGGGCTGGTCCGGCTCGATCATCTCGTAGCGCGTGTGCGCGCGCATCGGCGCGCAGCCGGGACGATCGCGCTCGGCCCAGTAATGTTCTGGAAGGATGGAGGAATAGGCAAGGAACGCGATCTTCGCCTCGCCGCATGCGGCGAGGACGGGCGCACGCGCCGCTTCGATATTGGCGCCGGCGCCAACGAGTTTCACCTTCGCCTCAGCCATATGCGTGAGCGTATCGGCGAAGCCTTCATCGCCCCAGTCAAGGCAATGGTTTCCGGCAAACGACATGACGTCAAACCCAGTCGCGGCGATTGCAGCCGCCGCCTGCGGCGGCGTGCGCATCGCGAGCTTGGCGTGCGGCGAGCGCACGCCCCGATCGGTTACGGCGGTTTCCAACTGACCGAAACAGAGATCGGCGCGCGCGAGCGCGCCGCGCACGCCGGCGAACATCGCGGCCGGATCGCTGCGGCAGGGGCCGACATCGCCCACCGCCAAAAGAATCGACTCGCCTATCGCCATGGGATCAGCCGATCGCGCTGGCCTAATTCTTTGAGGCGGGGGTAAACCGCAACGGCACTTCGAGCGCGCCGATTTCCGGGAACCGCGTCGGCCTGATCGGTCCGTTGAGATCGAAGCGCGTCGTGCGCGCCAACAATTCCTCCAGCGCCACGCGCAGTTGAAGGCGCGCCAGCGGCGCGCCGGGGCAGTGATGCGGGCCGCGGCCGAAGGCCAGGTGGTCCTTGATGTTCGGACGACTCATGTTGAACCGATCCGCGTCGGGAAAAATGTCTTCATCGCGGTTGGCTGACGCATACATCAGCGCGATCGGCTCACCCGGTTTGATCGGGCAGCCGCGAATTTCAACTTCGCGCGCAGCGGTCCGCGCGAAGCCGCGATAGGGCGTATAGAGCCGCAGGAATTCCTCCAGCGCGGCCGGGATAAGCGAGGGATCGGCGCGCAATTGCTGCTGTAGCGCCTGATCGCGCGACAGGTGCACGCAAATGCTGCCGATCACGACGGTCGGTGCGATAATCCCGACTACGAGAACCTGACGGACGCAGCCGATGATCAGTTCATCGGGCAGCGGCTCGCCATTGTGTCGCGCGGCAAGAAGGGCGCTGGTCGGGTCGTCGGCCGGGTCCATGGGTTCGCGTTTGCGTAGGTCGATCAGGCCGCGCGCCATGGCGTAAAGGCGCAGGCTGGTTTCCTTGGTGATCGCGACGTCGTTGGACTGAACCGCGACGTTATAGTCGCGCCCGACCTTGCGCAGATCCTCCACGAGTGCGGGCGGCATTCTCATCCATTCCGCGAACACGTAGATCGGCAGATGGCTTGAGAACTCGCCGCATATGTCGCCTTCGCCGCGCGCGATCAGCGGTTCCAGCAATTCGCCGCAGAACTGGCGGATCGGCGCCTCGAACGGCGCTGCCTTTTCCTCGTTGAGCAAGGGATTTAGCGCCAGGCGATAGGGCGTGTGCTCGGGCGGATCAAGGTGAAGCGGCGGCCGCCGGCCCGTGAACGCGACTTTTGGCACGACGTTCTGCACTGAGGTGATAAAGGTATTCCAGTCCGAGGCGGCGGCGCGCACGTCGTCATATTTGGACAACGCCCACACGCCGCCCCACGCATGCGTGTGCGCGACTGGGCATTCACGGCGCAGCCGTGCATATAAGTCGTAAGGAGAATCGAAGGTCTCCGACGCCAGCGGGTCGAAATCGTTGGGCAGTCCTTCGCGCATGGTCCGTTTCATTTGTATTAGAGTTGTGTAAGCGCTATCATCGAAGCCGGCGCAACGCAACAACGGGGCCTAGG
Source organism: Caulobacterales bacterium (assembly GCA_035549875.1). Taxonomy (GTDB): domain Bacteria; phylum Pseudomonadota; class Alphaproteobacteria; order Caulobacterales; family Aquidulcibacteraceae; genus JAKFWI01. Next base: position 3,776 of record DASZPV010000213.1, on the reverse strand, counting down.
CGAATGCGATTTCGTCGCCCCGCGCCTCAAAGCGTGTCGCCAGACCGGCTTTGCCGCTGATGTCCTGGAGATAGGCGCGCACCTGGCCGAAGCGCGGATCGCCGGGCGGCATGATCTCGGGTTGCGCCGCCTTATTGATGTATAGCGGTAGGATCGAAGCGCCCAACATGCCGCCTGGGGCGAGCGTTAATTTGGCGATGATGCTCATCCGGGAATCATTGGGGAAATTGTACAGGCTGTCGAAATCAACGTCCCAATTTGGATTGAGCGTTCTGATTTCGGCGAACGATTTGCTTTCCGCGTGCGCCTTGTCCATCCGCAAATCGGTGGCGAAATTGCACAGGCTGTAGAAGATTGGCTTGTTCTTGTAGACCTCCACGCCCTTCAGGATATGAGCATGATGGCCGAGGATCGCGTCGGCCCCGGCGTCGATCGCCGCATGCGCGACGTCCTGCTGGTAATCGGCGAGTACGACGGGCGCGAAATGAATGCCCCAGTGCAGCGAGACAATCACGATATCGGCTATGGTCTTGGCCTGTTTTACGTCGGCGATCAGGTTTTTTAGATCTTCGCGGTGCGGGAATGTGTGGATGCGCGCCGGCGTGCCGGGCTGGTCGTGTTCGATTTGCTCATAGAACGTAAAGGCGCGCATCGGCGCGCAGCCGGGCCGGTTGTGCTCGGCCCAATACGCCATCGGCAGGATCGAACTGTAGGCCAGAAACGCCACGCGCAAGCCATCGTGTTCGACGACCGCCGTCTGGCGCGCCTCGGCGATCGTCGCGCCGACGCCAACGACCGCAAGCTGGCGCGCGCGCAGGTGGTCTATCGTGTCGAAGAACGCCTCGGCGCCCCAATCCATGCAATGATTGCCAGCGAAGGAGACGACGCCAAAGCCAGCGTCCCTGATTGCGTCGGCCATTTTCGGATCGCCGCGCAGCGTGTGGCGCGCCTGGGGCAGGCGGGTTCCGCGCGTGGTAAGGTTGGATTCCAACTGGCAAAACGCGATGTCGGCGGCGCTGATCCGCCCCGAACGAGGTCGAAACTTTCATGCGGGTTGTCGCGGTCGGTAATGACGTCGCCGACCGCAAGGAGCGTCGTTTGCCCGGTCATGGCCGCACGCTCTAGGGGTCGGATACCGCGCTTGCAAGCGCTTTCGCGATCTGTTCAAACGGTCGATGCGCGGCGGGCAGGAGGACGCGGATGCGGCTGACGAAATTGCCGATCGAGCTGACCAGCGCCCTCTACGTGCTGACCTACATCCCCTACATGGTCATTACGCGCGTTCTGGCGACCATCCCGCAACCGGGCGTCGGGCGTGTCCTGTCCGGGCTGGAAGTCCTTCCGCCGGTGCTGATCATTGCTACTGCCCTCATACTGCTGTTCGCGATCCTGGCGGGATGGACCAGGAGCGCCAACCAGCTTCGTCTTGGCGCCGTGAGCGTGCCGTGGCCGCGCTGGTCGACGACGATTTCCGGGTTTGGCACTGCAATGTTGTTGTTCACGGTGCCGATGTCGCTCACCTTCGAGAACGTCAGCATTCCATTCATGCAATTGATCATGCGCGGAGACGTGCTGATCATCGCGCCGCTGGTCGATCTGGTCGCGCGCCGCCGGGTGCGGTGGTGGTCATGGATCGCGCTTGGGCTCGTGGCGATCGGCATGGCGATGACGATCAGCGAACGGCGCGGGCTTAGCTTGCCCCCGCTCGCGATCTTCACGGTCATTGTGTATACGATCGGATATTTCGTACGCCTCTCGGTGATGACCCGCATCGCCAAATCCGGACGGCCGAACGAAGTAGAGGCCTATTTCGTCGAAGAAAAGCTGGTCGCCATGCCGCTTTCCGTGCTGATGCTGGCGGCGGTCGCGTTGACGCCGATGGCGCAGGGATCTGATTTCCGCTGGGGCTTCGTTGATTCATGGACGAGCGGCGCCTTTTCGCTCCTCATCGCGCTTTCAGCGGCATTCTTCGCGGTATCGGTCTTCTCCGCTTTGATCCTGCTTGATCAGCGGGAAAACACATTCTGCGTACCGTTTGAACGCGCGGCGAGCATAATCGCTGGCATTGTCGCGGCATTCCTGATGGCCATCTTCTTCGGCCAAAAATATCCGACGCAAGCTGAAATCGCCAGCACCGCGCTGTTGCTGGTGGCCGTGGCCTTGCTGTCGATCGCGCCGCGCCTTGCAGACAATAGCAAGAAGACTGCGGGTGAAGTGGCCGCGCCGTCGTGACGCTCTCGCTGCTGCTGGCCGAACACGTCGCCCGGACGCGCTACGAGGACCTGCCCGCCGCGGCGGTCGACGCGGCCAAGCGCTCGCTGCTCGACGCGATTGGCGTCAGTCTCGGCGCCAGCGGGTTTGAGCCGGCCTGTGCGCCGTTCGTCGATCTGGCGCTTGCCGCCGGCGGCGCACCGCAAAGCACAATCCTCGGTTACGGGGTCAAGGCGCCGGCCCAACTCGCGGCCTTTGCAAATGGCGCGCTCGCGCATGCGCTTGATTTCGAGGATGCCTATGACGGCGCTCCGCTTCACCCCAACGCCGCGCTTGTGCCAGCGGCGCTGGCGCTTGCCGAAGCGCGCGGCGGGGTCAGCGGACGTGCGTTTCTCACCGCGCTCGCCGTCGGCTGCGATCTGGTCTGTCGCCTGGCGCTTGCGGCGAAAGCGGCGCCGGAAATGGGATGGTATCCGCCGCCGATCTTCGGCGCCTACGGCGCTGTGGCGGCGGCGGGCAGGGTGCTCGGGCTGGATGCGGTGCAAATGCGCGATGCATTCTCCCTCGCGTTACACCAGAGCGTTTGCAGCGGCGCGATCAAATACAATCCGCAATCGGTTCACCGCGCGATACGCGACGCGTTTCCGGCGCAAACCGGCGTTGTCTCAGCGGAATTGGCCGCGCGCGGCGTGGCGGGCTTTGATCAGCCGTTCGAGGGCAAGGGCGGATTTTTCCAACTGTTCGCGGGCGGCGTGTGCGACGAGGCGGTGCTAACCGATCGCCTCGGCGCGCATTTCCTTGGCGCCGAGGTCAGTTTCAAGCCATGGCCAAGCTGCCGCGGCACGCACGCCTATATCGATATGGCTCTAACGCTCGTCGCTACGGGCGCGTTCGCCATTGGGCAGATCGAACGTATCGAACTGGCCGGCGCGCCGTTGCAAGTGATGCTGATGGAGCCGGCTGAAGGAAAACTGGCGCCGGTCACCGCGATCGACGCGAAATTCAGTTTGCCGTTCGTGGTCGCCACCGCGTTCGTGCGCGCAGGCGTGGGCCTCGATGACTTTTCACCATCGGCGCTTTCCGATGCGGCGGTGTTGGCGCTGGCGCGGCGCGTTACCTACGCGGTCGATCCGGCGATTGCAGCGAAAGGCGCGGCGGCGGGCGCGTTGCGCGTGGTGTTGTCGGACGGCCGGGATTTTTCAATGACGGTGGACGATGCGCTCGGCGGCCGGGCAAAGCCGATGGACTGGCCGGCGCTCGTCGCCAAGGCGACGATGTGCGCGCGGTATGCGCGCCGGCCGGTTGATGGAGGGCGGATCGAGCGCCTGGCCGGCGCCATCGCCACGATCGAGAATGCCCATGACTGCGCAACAGCCCTGATCGGTCCGCTGACGTTCTAAGCCTTAACTATCTGAACATATTATTATTGGGGCTGTCCTAGGAGCGGGGTCGCTTTTAAGGACAGAGATGCGTTTAAAGCGCTCCAAACTGGGTGAAAAATCGTCGGCGCGGCTGCTTGAGCATTTTGTCGCCGGCACGCCGGCGCGCGCGGCGGCCGATTTGGT
>DASZPV010000212.1:0-16015 GCA_035549875.1 Caulobacterales bacterium | reverse complement strand
GCGCGGTCGTGGAATTGCTGGTGCCAAAGTTCCAGGGAGAACAGCCCCCAGAACTTGCGCGAGAACTGGCCCATGTCGGCCAGGCCGGCGATCGCCTTGGTGTTATCGACATAGGCGCGGCCCTTGGAGCGCGGATTGTCGAATACGCCGATGACGTAGTCGCGCACGTCCTTGGCCAGCCATTCCTTGAGCGGCACCGGAAAGCCCATCTTGTCGCGCCGCTCAAGGATCGGCCGGGGCAGCGTTTCCCGGAACGTATGCTTCAGTAGCTGCTTGGCCTGGCCCTCGGTGAATTTCACGTCGGCGGGGATCGTGGCGGCGAACTCGACCAGCGGATGATCGAGCAGCGGCACGCGCGATTCCAGCCCATGCGCCATGCCCATCCGATCCTCAACCTGCAGCAGCGCCGGCAACAAATGCTTGAAATCGAAATGGGTCATCTTGTCGAGATAGGCTTCCTTGCCGACATTCGAACGATTGAACTCGCCGCGGAATGTCTCGAACACGTCGCCCATCGGCAGAGACGACCAGTCGATCTCGTCCTTGGTGTCGGCGCTGCGGTTGACGAGCCGGAAATAGCGCTCGTCAAGCGGACCGAACAGGCCCTCCTTCCAGAATTGCTGCAGCATCGGCTTGTATTCGCGTAGCACGCCCAAGCGCGGGATGATCGATTCCAGCGTCACGACGAAATTGCCGTTCTTATAGGAGCCATCGATCGCGGCGCGCAGGCACTGCTCAAGATAGGCGACAAGATAGCGCGCGTAGCCGCCGAAAATCTCGTCTCCGCCCTGGCCGCCAAGCACCACCTTCACCTTGCTCGCCGCGAGCGCCGAGACTTCGTATTGCGGGAAGGAGCCCGGCCCCGCTACCGGATGATCCAGGTGGTAGATCACCTTAGCGATGTGATCGGAAAAGTCCTGCGCAGTGATGTCGGCGATGTGCAGTTCGCCGCCCGCTGCGTCGGTCGCAGCCCGCGCGTAATCGCTCTCGTCATAGCCGGGATAATCGGTGAACCTGCCGTGGAAGAAGATGTTGTTCGCGTCCGCATGCTGGGCCGACAGGATCGCGATCAGGCTGGAATCCACACCACCTGATACATAAGCCCCGACGGGCACGTCTGAGCGCAGATGTATTTTCAGGCTGTCAAATAAGAGTTCCTGCAAGCGTTTTTCGAAATAGGCTGGCGTATGGTCCCAATCGACGTTGTAGTTCACGTCCCAATAGCGGCGGATATCAATCCGGCCATCTTCGATCACCATCATGTGCGCTGGCGGCAGTTGTTTGACGTGCTTGAAAAGGGTCTGCGGGCTCAAAGTGAACTGAAAGGTTAGATATTCGGCCAGCGCGCCTGGATCGGTTTCGATCTCCGGCAGGAATGGGCACAGCGCCTTGATTTCGGAGGCGAAGTATAGCGTGCGGCCAATCACGGCGTAATAGAACGGCTTGATCCCGAACCGGTCGCGCACGGCGACCAGGCGCTGGTCCTTCTCGTCCCAGAGCGCGTAGGCGAACATGCCGCGGAAGTGCTCGGGCGCGTAATCCCGCCAACGCTCATGCGAGGCGAGCACCGCCTCCGTATCCGTACCGCTCTTGAAGCGCCAACCGGATTTCAGTTCCTCGCGCAGTTCGACGAAATTGTAGACCTCGCCATTGTGGGTCAAGACCGTACCGTTATCGGCGACCATCGGCTGAGCGCCAGCCGGAGAAAGGTCGAGGATCGAAAGCCGCCGATGCGCCAGACCAGCGTTTTTCCCTTTGCTAATCCAGACGCCCTCGCCGTCCGGCCCGCGGTGTGCGATCAGCCGGTTCATCGTCGCTAGGCGCTGAGCCATGTCCTTGATCGGCGCGCCGTCAAGCTGAACGATCCCGGCAATGCCGCACATATAAGGTCCTTGTTTCCCGCTCGGCCAACATAGCGGATGCCGGCAGCGGGTGGCTAGGCCCGCGCCTTCAGGGCAGACTCATATAGCTTGGCCACCGGCTCGGCATCTGCATCGAAATGCAGATGTCGGGCGGCAACGAGCGCCTTTATCTTCATCGCGTTGATACGGTCACGGTCCAGCCCGTTGATCGCCCTGGCGATTGCATCGGGCGCAACTTCGGCGATCAGCACGCCTGCGCCGGTCTCGGCCACTACGGCAGCCATGGCCGGAAGATCGGAAACGCAGATCGCCAGCCCCGCCATCAGATATTCGAAGACCTTGTTAGGCAGGGCGAAAGCGTTATGCGCAGAATGGCCGGGCAGCGCCATCATCCCCACGTCGTAGGCCGCCGCAGCCGCAATCAATTGGGTCGTCGGAATTGGCGGTTCGATCGTCACGCGCCCCTCCAGGCCCAGGCGCCGCGCCCTTGAGCCGAGCGCCTCGATAAAGGTAGCCGGGCCCGGGCCCCGGATAGTAAGGTGGAACTCCTCCCGGCACGCCTGCAGGGCGTCTATGGTCTCTTCCAGCCCGCGGCCTTCAGCGACGACGCCATGATAGAGCACGCGGATCGGTGAGCCGCATACTCGGAACGCCAATTCCTGATAGCGCGGCAGATTACGCAAAGTGGCCGTGGGCGCCTTCAGGTTGTACGTTCGCGCCAGCGCCTCGGTGATGCCGGACGAGACCGACGTGACAACGGCGGCGGCGGCTATGTAGCGACGCTCGATCGTACGCACGAGCGGCTGCTGAAAAAGTCGCCATTCCAACCGCTGGGCATATTCCTCGGTCGCGAACTCGTGGGAATCGTAGACGTAGGCGCCGCCGAAACGAGCGACGCCCGCCGCCGCGATTGGCAGCATCAGCCAATCATTGGCGATCCAGAGGCCGCTCACCCCATATGTTTCGGCCGCCCCGCGCATCGCGTTCAGCGCTTCAGCCTGGCTCCAGAAAGCGTGCTCGGCTCCCTCGCCCTGGCTTCGCGCCGTCCGCCAGCGGTAGACGAACTCATCCAGCGCGCGCCGACTGTTCCGCGGCGAAGCGAACGTTCGCGCGATGGAGAGAAGGTCCCGTGTCCAGCCGGGCCGCACCGGCGCGAGCGCGAGCGCAGTCAACGCTGCCGCCGCGGCGGCAGCCAAGGCCACAAGATAGTGGGCGGCGCGCCGCACAAGGCGCGCGGCCGAACGGGCGCGCGCGACAACAACATGGATCAGATAGCGCGGGACTGACGAAAGCGACCTGACCTTCCGCGCCACCCTGCGCAAGAACGAAGCACGCTGACCGATCGGCGGCGGCGGGCCCAGCGACACTGCGATAAGCGACCTGATCTTCCGCGCCACGCTGCGCCGGAACGGCAGAGGCGAATCGATCGGCGGCGGAAAGCCGGACGGCTTTTCCGCCGCAGGCAGCGCGGTCACTGCGACTGGCGCAACCGCCGGAAATAACGCTTCGTGGATGGTCCATTCAGGGGGCGTCGATTTGGCGCCTGGCAGCCCGATCCCGACCACGCGCCAGCCGTGCGCGTGGAGATAGTCGCCCATGCGGCGGACGCGCGGATCGTCGGCCAGCGCGGAATAGGCAAGGATAATCGCTGTCCGCGCCGGCGCGCCGCCTCCACTGGTCTGGGCCTGCACGTCGAGCATCCGTGGTCGCGGTTATCAGTCTAACGGGCGGCGGCCTTACACGCGTTAGCGCCCCCCACGCAAGTGAGCCTGCTCAAAAGCTGGATCGGCTTGACTTTTCAGGGCGGACCCCTACGGGGTGCGGCTTCCATTGAGGTGGCGGACCGGGGTTAATGAAAGCTCTGATTACGGGCGGCTGCGGCCAAGTTGGTTCGCATGTGGCGGAACTCTTGCTTGCGCGGGGCGATGAGGTGCTCGCCATCGACAATCTTGACACGGGCCGGCGGGAACACCTTCCCGAAACGGCCGCGGGTCTGACCTATGTGCAGGGCTCAATCGCCGACAAGGCGCTGGTCGATCGCCTGTTTGCCGAGTTCAGGCCCGATGTGGTCGTGCACACCGCCGCGTCCTACAAAGACCCGAACGACTGGCATTCCGACGCCCTGACCAATGTGGTCGGCGGCGCTAATCTGGTTCGCGCCGCCGTCGATAACAAGATCGGACGCTTCATCTATTTCCAGACCGCGCTCTGCTACGGCGTAAAGCCGCTCGAACAGCCCATTACGCTCAGCCACCCGAAATTTCCGGCCAATTCCAGCTATGCGATCTCCAAGACCGCGGCCGAGGATTACATCGAGATTTCCGGCCTCGACTACGTCACCTTCCGCCTCGCCAACGTGATCGGCCCGCGCAACGTATCCGGGCCGCTGCCGATCTTCTACTCGCGCCTGCGCGACGGGAAGAAGTGCTTCGTCACGGAAGCCCGGCGAGACTTCGTCTATGTAGGCGATCTGGCGCGCACCGTGATCAAGGCCGTCGATGGCCAGGGCAATGGCGCGTACCATTTCTCCACTGGGAAGGATTTCGCGATCAAGGAACTCTATGACGCGGTCGTCGCCGGCATGCAGCTCAACGATTATCCGGAACCCGAAATCCGGCCGCTGGGTCCGGATGACGCGCGCACGATCCTGCTCGATCCCTCGCGCACGTTCGCCGATTTCGGCAAGGTCGATTTTACGCCGATGTCGGAATTCATGCCGAAAGCAATCGACTATTACCGCAAGCACGGCGTGTTCGGCGAATACACACATCTGAAGCTCGACGACAAAAAGAAGTCGTGAGGCCATGCGCATCCTGATTACGGGCGGAGCGGGCTGCCTCGGCGCCAACATAATCGACCGCTGGATCGGCCGCGGCGACGATTTCCTGGTCATCGACAATTTCGCCACCTCGCGCCGCGAGGCTCTGGCGGATGCGAAAAATCTGGAAGTGGTCGAAGGCGACGTGGGCGACAAAGCGCTTGTCGATGCGCAGTTCGACCGCTTCAAGCCGGATCTCGTGCTGCACTCGGCTGCGTCGTACAAGAATCCCGATGACTGGCGCAGCGATATGGCGGCCAACGCCATTGGCTCGGTGAACGTGGTGGAAGCCGCCCGCCGCACCGGCGCCAAGCGTCTGGTGAATTTCCAGACCGCGCTCTGCTATGGCCGCCCGGACACAACGCCCATCCCGGTAACGGCGCCGACGCGGCCGTTCACCAGCTACGGCGTTTCCAAGACCGCGGGCGAACAGGTCGTGCTGAACAGCGGCCTTAATGCAATCAGTCTGCGGCTGGGCAACATCACCGGACCTCGCCTCTCAATCGGACCAATCCCGACCTTCTACACGCGCCTCAAGGCCGGCAAAGCCTGCTTTTGCTCGGCCACGACGCGAGACTTCCTGGATATGGAAGATTTCTTTTCGCTGCTCGACCTGGCGGTGAAGGAAGACGCGCCGCGCGGCGTGTTCAACGGCTCAACCGGTCAGGGCCACACCATCAAGGACGTATTCGATCAGGTCTCGGCGATCCTCGGCATTGCGCCCTCCGAGCCGCCGCCGATCGTGCCGCCTGGCGATGACGACGTGCCCGTCGTCGTGCTCGATCCCAGCGAAACGGAAAAGGCGTTCGGCTGGCGTGCGAAAGTCTCGTTCGCCGCCAGCCTGCGCAACATGCTCGCATGGTACGACGTGAACGGCGTCAAGGATGTATACAGCCACGTCAAAAAGCCGAGGTGAGATCGTGAGCGAAGCCAAGCTCAACGGCGCGAATATTCTCGTAGTCGGCGGCGCCGGCTTTGTCGGCTCCAATCTGGTCAAGCAATTGCTCACGCATGACGTGAAGAAGCTGATCATCGTCGATAATCTGCTCTCCTCCGACATGGTCAACGTGCCGGACGATCCACGCGTGGAAATGATTCCGCGTACGATTACCGATGATTCCGTACTGCATAATCTCCCGGCCGATCTCGACTTCGCCTGGCACCTCGCCTGCTTCCACGGCAACCAATCCTCGATCGCCGATCCGATCGGCGACCACGACAACAACACGCTGACCAGCCTCAGGCTGTTCGAGCGGCTGAAGGACATAAAAAGCCTGAAGAAGGTGGTTTACGCCGCCGCCGGCTGCGCCGTCGCGCTGAAGACGTTCGACGAAGCGGCGGCGACGAAGGAAGACGCCCCAGTTTCGCTCTATCACGACAGCCCGTATTCGATCTCGAAGCTGATAGGCGAATTCTACGGCAATTATTATTTCACGCGCTACAAGCTGCCGTTCGTGAAGGCGCGCTTCCAGAACGTATATGGCCCGGGCGAAATCCTCGGCGCCGGCCGCTGGCGCGGCACGGTGCATACAGTATGGCGCAACGTCACGCCGACATTCATCTTCCGCGCCATGCACCGCGAAGCGCTGCCGCTCGACAATGGAGGCGACGCCAGCCGCGATTTCATCTTCGTGGAGGATATGGCCCGCGGCCTGATCGCCGCGGGGGTGAACGGCGAGCCGGGCGAAGTCTACAACCTGGCCTCCGGCGCCGAGACGACGATCCTGGAGCTTGCCGGCCTGATCAACCAGCTCACCGGCAACAAGACGCCCTACGATCTCAAACCCAAGCGCGACTGGGATACGTCAGGCAAGCGCTTCGGCGATCCGGCCAAGGCCAAAGAAAAGCTCGGCTTCGAGGCGAAGGTCGACATCCGCCAGGGCCTTGAGCGCACCGTGGCGTGGACGAAAGAAAACCTGCCGACGATCAAGCGCTGCATGGCCCAGCACCAGCGCTTTGTGCCGGAAGTACGGAAATATTTGTGACTGGCAAGGTCGCCACCGTCGTCGGCGCGCGCCCGCAATTCGTCAAAGCCGCCGCCGTCAGCCGGGCGTTTCGGGAAGCCGGCGTCGATGAAGTGCTGATCCACACCGGCCAGCACTACGACGCCAACATGTCTGACATCTTCTTCGAAGAGCTGGAAATTCCTGCACCGAAGCTGCACCTGGGCGTCGGCGGCGGTCTGCACGGGGCGATGACCGGCGCGATGCTGGCCAAGCTCGAAGAAGCGTTCATCGCCGAAAAGCCGGCCGTCGTGCTGGTCTATGGCGACACCAATTCCACGCTCGCCGGCGCGCTGGCCGCCGCCAAGCTGCACGTCCCGATCGTGCATTCCGAATCCGGCCTGCGCTCGTTCAACAGGCGCATGCCGGAAGAGATCAACCGCGTCGTCACCGACCACCTTTCGACTCTGCTGCTGTGCCCGACGCAGGCGGCGATCGAAAACCTGAAGCGCGAAGGCATAACCAAGGGCGTCCATCACATCGGCGACGTGATGTTCGACGCCACCTTGTTTGCCATCGAGCGCGCAAAGCGCTCCTCGACCGTCATTGATGCGCTCGGCCTCAAGGGCAAGCGTTTTGCGGTCTGCACGCTGCACCGCGCCGAGAACACAGACGATCCGGCCCGCCTTAATGCGTTGCTGGATTTCCTCGAAGGCCACGCGCGCGACCGGATCATCGTATTTCCGGTTCACCCGCGCACACGTAAAGTACTGGCCGCTTCCGGCCGCAAGCTCGACAGGCTGATGCTCACCGACCCGCTCGGCTATTTCGACCTGCATCGGCTGCTGGCCGATTGCGACCTTGTGTTGACCGATTCAGGCGGCCTGCAAAAGGAAGCCTATTTCCACCGCAAGCCGTGCATCACGCTGCGCGAGGAAACCGAATGGGTGGAGACTATCGAGGCCGGCTGGAACAAGCTCTGGACCGCTGCCGATTACGTCACCCCGCGCCGAGACATCACCGATTACGGCGCGGGCGAAGCGGCGGCGAAAACCGCGGCGGTGATAAGACCGCTGCTGTGATCGGCTAAGCGAGCCGCTGGTTTGCCGCTTTAACTAAAAGCGGTACCGCATCGGCGCCAGAATCGGTCACCGCTTCTTCCACTACAAGACTGCCCTTGCCGCACACGATGATCAGGCGCTTGTCATCGGACGTCATCGCAATTTGTCCCGGCGCGCCATAAATCGCCGACACACCATTTGCCGGCGTCGCGCGATGGATGGCGATGGTCTGCTCGCCAAGGCGCGTCAGCCCGCCTGGATACGGCCTGCAGACAGCGCGTATCAGGCGGTCGATCTCCTCGGCGCTCAAGGACCAGTCGATGCGGCCGTCTTCGGGGGTCCGCTGCAACCCATATGTCGCCTCGCCTTGCTGCGGCTTGCCTTGCAGCCGCCCCGCCAGGATTTCCGGCAAGCTGCGGCGGATCATGGTCGTCGTCGCGTTCTGTGCGGCGACGACCAACTCGCCGACATTCGCGCGCGGACCGATCGGAAAACTCATCTGATCGTATAAAGCGCCATCATCGACGCCGTCGCCCAACGCAAACATCGATACGCCCGTTTCCGTAAGACCGCGCAATATCGCCCAGTTCAGCGGCGCGCCGCCGCGCAATTGCGGGAGGAGCGAGGCATGAAATCCGATCCAGTGCGGCGCGGTCTTCTCGCGAAAGCCGCGTGGAACCATGTGATACCAACCGGCAACGACACCTGCGCCGTATTTTTGGCCTTCTAGGTTTTGCGCCAATTGCTTGAAGTCGGTAAACGCGATCGCCTCCGCATCATTCGCCGCGCACCAGCCGGGTATGTCCGCGCTACGCACGTTACGCACGCCGCTCCGCGCGTAGGAGATGGGAAATGTCTGGCCCACATAGACGATCGCAGCGACGCGCGTACCGGACGCGTTTACCGCATCAGCCGCGGCCAGCGTCAGATCAGTCGCCCCAAACAGGATGACGGACTCGGCCATCACATACGCTTACTCAACTTGGCCGCTCGCCCCTTGCAGGAAATAGATTCGCCGTCGAGGGGCGCCGGCGCCCCAAGCACATCCGAAAGCCAGTTGTTACTAGGACCCGCGATCACGTTGCCTATTCCCGGACCCAGAAGCGATTTTCATCATTGCACGCAATTTCGGCGCTCATCTCGCGTTCGTCAGGCGGTATCGATTTGACGCCGGCAACCGTCCTTCATCAAGGCTGGTTTCGGTGAGTTCAAGCACGCCGGCGCCGGTGGCGACAAGAACGCCGCCGCCGGAACCTCGCCCCAATATCTGCCCAGGTACGGCGGATAGGTCCTGGTTGAGCGCCGCCAGTCGAGCGCGCCATACTGTCACGCGCCTTGCACCGTCGAGGAACGAGAACGCGCCGGCAAAGGGGCGCGAACTGGCCCTGACCAGACGGCAGATGTTCTCAGCGCTCGCTTTCCAGTCAATCAGCCCATCCTCCGGCCTTCGAGGATGGCAACGAAGAGGCCGCGCGCCCGACGCTTGCTGATCTTCCGGCGTGAACGAAGGGTTTGCCGCATTGGCGATAGCCTTAACGTAGAGATCTGGCACGGCGTTGCTGAGCCATTCATACACCTCCGTTATGTGTGTATCCGCGCTCAAGGCAAACGAGGTCCGCGCAAATATAGGGCCGGCGTCGATTTCGGCGGGGTCCATAGCGTGGACACACAGCCCGACATGACTCTCACCATTGAGGATTGCCCAGTTCGGACAGGCATTGCCGCGATAGCGCGGCAGATCCCCGGCGTGCGCGTTGAGAATGCCCCGCGCGACCGCAGCGCAGGTCTCCGGCCCAATGAGTTTGGGCCAGTTCATGGAAACGCCGATTTCCGCGCCGGACTTTCTCAGCGTCTGGATGAATGCTGGCGCATTGCAATCCACATCCTCGAAAAACGCGGCGCCGGCCTCCTTGGCGAGTTTGGCGAAATCCTCCGCGGTCGCGCGATATTCCGGCGCCGCCGGCGCAGTCGCCACGAAGGTTATGGAATGGCCCGCACGAAGCAGTGCGCGCGCCGAATCGAGCAGCCAATGCGTCCGTCCCAATACGGCCAACCGCATTAGCCCACCGCCCCTGGCGTCAGATCGCCCAGCCTCACGCTGGGCACCTTAAGGGCGCGCGCGCGCTCAAGCAACGCGATCAGCCTGTCGCGCGTGCCGCCCGTGCCGGCGGGCCTGCGCAGCGGCGTCAGCGCCGCAAAATCACGAAACACCGGACGCGCACGCTCATAATCGTCGATTGTCGCCGTGTTCAAAAACACGTGAATGGGGTGAAAATCCGCGACGAGCAGGTTGAGTTTGCCCAGCCAATCGGCCGGCTCGCCCATCGCGTCATCCTGCAGTCTTACGTCGTCCTCCCACCGGATCGGCACTTCGATCAAGCCGCTGAAATCGCGCCAGACCTGTAATTCGCCTGCGGCGATCGGCGGGACCAACACGTTGGATTCATGCGTGAAGCCATGGCTGAAAAAAAGCGCCGCCAGGCGGCTGGACCGCGTCAGCGAATGGCTGCGCACGACGCGCGCCTGCGGCGAGAGCTTGCGCATCTTTGCAAGCACGTCCGCCGCGGCGTCGCCGCCGCCTTCAAATAACGGATTGAAATTTGGGTGCAGGCCGACTTCGTATCGGCTCGCGATCTCGGCGTTTACCGGCGTTTCATGCGTCAGGAACCAGGTCGCGGCGACATTATGGGTGTTCACCAGCGCCAGCGCATCGCGAATAACCTCGTCGATCGCCCAATCGATATCGAGCGTGAGGCATAGGATCGTCATGATACGCCACGCAGTTCCGGCGTCCTCGCCAGCGCGCCGTGCGGTCGGGAAGGGTGGAAATCAGACCGCAATCCGCTCCCCGCCAAGAAACGTCTTGCACCATTGTTCAAAGCACAACAGCGACCAGATCAACAGCCGATTATTCGCCCGGCCTTCGATGTGATCGTTCACCGACGAGCGCACGAAATCGGCGTCGACGTAATCGGCCATCGCCAGTTCGCCGTTATGCAAGGAGGCCTTCACATAGGCCGCGTTCTCGCCGCGATACCATGAGCCCTCCGGCGAGGAAAAGCCCTGCTTGGGGCGCACGCGGGTTTCTTCCGGCAGAAATGTTTCCATGGCTTGGCGCAGCACATGCTTGCCGCCACCGAACTGGTCGGCCGCGAGCAATTTCTTGCGCACCGCGTCTTCATCGATCGTCAGCATGTGCTCCAGATCAGCGAGCTTGTGGCCGACGGGAAGCGCCTGCACGAAATCCACCAAAGCGTTATCGAGGAACGGCACGCGCTCTTCCAGGCCATGGGCCATCGACAGCTTGTCGCCGACAATCAGCAGGCTCGACAGGAACGTGCGGCACTCGAACGTCAGCGCGTTGCCGATCTGGTCGGCGGCGGTATCGAAGCGCAGCCGGGTGGGATCGCCGAACCCGCTCTTGAACGCCTCGAACATCGCCTCATCGCCGGCCTCATCGCCTGCGCCCTTCAGCAATTTGCGGCGCTCGGATTCCTTGGTGAGGCGCTGCCAGTAATCGTATGACGCGTGGAAATACGCCTCCGGGTCCATGCTGCGGAACACGCGGTAATATCGCCAGGGATAGCCGGCGAAAAGTTCGTCGCCCCCCGCGCCCGACAGGCACACCTTGACGAATTTCGAAGCCAGCCGCGCGACGTAATAGTTTGGGTAGCTCATCCCGAGCCGCAAATCCTCCAGATGCCAGATCACCCTCGGCAGCGCCCAACGGATGTCGCCGGCGTTTAGCACCTGTTCGTAGTGCTCGGCGCCATAGGTGTAGGCGATGATCTCGGCGGCGCGGCGTTCGTCAAATCCAGCCTCATAGCCTTCGACCTTCGACATTTCGAAGCCGCCGGTGAACGTCTGAATGCGCGGCACTGAGCGCGAAGCGGTGGCGACGATGGCGCCCGAGTCGATCCCGCCCGAAAGATAAGACCCGACCGGCACATCCGACACCAATTGCCGTTCGATCGCCTCCACCAGCAAAGTGCGCGTTTGCGCCACCGCGTCATCGAATCCGATCTCGACCTGCTTCGAGAAATCATAATCCCAGTATTGGCGTACACGCTCCCCGGCCGCATCGAATTCCAAAATCGCGCCGCGCGGCGCCTGCTCGACAGCGGCGAACAAGGTGTGCGGCCGGAACAGGTTCTGGAACGTGAAATATTCCGCCAGCGCGTCGCGGTTGACCTGCACCTTGAAATCGTGATGCGCCAGAAACGCCTTGATCTCGGAGGCGAACGCGATCCCCCACGGCGCGCGCCACACGTAAAGCGGCTTTACGCCGAAGCGGTCGCGCACCAGCGTCAGCCGTCGGTCGCGGCTATCCCACAGCCCAAGCGCGGCCATGCCGTCGATCCGCAGCGCCAGGCGATCGACGCCCCAGAGCGCGATACCGGCCAGCAAGACCTCCGTGTCGCTGTGCGAACGGAAGCGCCAACCTTCCCGTTCCAGCTCGCCGCGCAACTGCCGATAATTGTAGATTTCGCCGTTATAGACGATCGTGAAGCGCCCATCGGGGGTTTGCATCGGCTGATGGCCGGCGGCGCTGAGATCGATAATCGACAGGCGCTGATGGGCAAACGCGACCGGGCCATCCGAAAACACGCCCGAATCGTCCGGCCCGCGGTGGCGCAAGGCCGCGCCCATACGGCCGGCAAGCTCCACATCGGCGCGGCGCCCGTCGGCGCGCAGAATGCCCGCTATGCCGCACAAGGGGCTGAGCCTTCTTCAGCGGCAGCCATCATTCCATACCGCGCAGAACGCCGATCACGCGCTCGACATCGGCCGGGCCCATGTGATTGTGCAGCGGCAGCGCCAAAGTTTCGCGCGCCAGCGCGCTCGACACCGGCACATGGTCCGGCCGGAGCCCGAACCGCTTCTGATAGACGCTGAGATCGGCGATGGAATGCGTGCCCGGCCGCGCGCCGATTCCGGCTTCGTGCAGTCGCGCCAACATATCATCGCGCGAAACCGGCGCCTCGGCGCCGACCCGGACGACATAAGCCTGCAACGAATGGCGTGCATGCGCCGGCCGCAGCGGCGGCGACAGCCATTGCAATTCGGCCAATGCGGTATCGTAGAGCGCCGCCAGCGTCTCGCGCGCCTCAATGAACGCGTCGAGCTGGCGCAGTTGATGGACCCCGACGGCGGCCTGAAGGTCGGTCATGCGATAATTAAAACCCGCCTCCGCGAAATCCGGCAATTCATAGGGCTTGGGCGCACGCGCCCTCGCCTCTTCGGCGATCACCGCGCCATGGTTACGCAGCATCTCCGCGCGCCGCGCCAGCGCCGGATCGCGGATCGTCAGCATGCCGCCTTCGCCGCAGGTCACCGATTTGCGCGGATGGAAAGAAAAGCAGCCCATGTCGGCCAGCGCGCCGGCAGGTCTGCCATGCCACGCCGCGCCCGCCGCGCAGGCCGCATCCTCCACGACGCGCACGCTTGACGGCAGCACAGCGGCCAGCGCGTCCATATCGGCGCAGAGGCCGAACAGATGCACGGGCATCACCGCCTTGGTCTTGCCGGACAGCTTGCGCGCCACATCGCGCACGTCGATATTGTACGTGTCCGGTTCGACATCGACTAATACCGGGCGCGCGCCGCAATGGACGACGACATTGGCGGTGGCGATCCAGGTGAAGGCCGGCACGATCACCTCATCGCCGGGCCCGACGTCCAGGCTAGCCAACGCCAGATGCAGCGCCGTCGTGCACGACGTGGTCGCCAGCGCGAACGGCACCTCGTGCCGCGCGGCGAACTCGGTCTCGAACCGCTTTACCCACGCGCCCTGCGTAAGCCAGCCCGAGCGCAAAACCTGCCCGACCGCCTCGATCTCCTCATCGCCGATCTTGGGACGCGCGATGGGAAGGTAGCTTTGCGTTGACACGGCGGCTCCTGGTTTCCTCTGCCATGGCGGCAGCCTCCGCCGCGCCGCTATCGTCTTGAGACTGCGGGGCAGGATAGAGGTCTGGGCTATCTGGCGGCAATCCTTCACGAACGCGATCAATAACCTTCTCGAAGCGCTCGGCGCATGCTTCGACGCCATGCCAACGAATGGCGAAAGCGCGTGAGGCGCGCCCGACCCGCTCACGAGCGGACGCATCCTGAACGAGATCGCGCAAAACGCCCGCAGCCGTATCGCAATTGGCCCGAATGATCGGGCATTCGTCAAAAAGGCGAAGGGTCTCCTCCGTATCCTCCTGCCGTGGATCGATCGCGCCGATCACCGGCCTGCCGAGCATCAGGCATTCTCTGGCGTTGGCGCCGTACCGCCCATAGCGCAACTGATCGATCACGATGTCGGCCTGAACCTGATAATTCTTAATCTGCGTGCTGAGGACATTGGAGAAGAACACCAGACGGACCGGCAGTCCCTCGCCCCGCAACATCTCAATCGCTTCAAACACAGCGCCGGTGCCCTTGATGTCTTTCCCCTCGCGGCGGCGGGCCTCGTCATTGCCGACTGCGTGGTAGACCAGAATTTCACCGGGTGCCCGCTCGAGTTTCATGGCCTTCGGAATTTTCAGGTCAGGACGCCAGGTATCTGGGTTGAGCGCCGTCACGACAGGTCCGCGCACATAACGCGAACCCGTACGAGGCCCAACCACCCAATCGCCCTCGATGCCGATCCAGTCGCATAACGCCTCAAGACGTTGCGCCCAGGCCCAATTGCGTGCGTCGTGGCAAACGCTCGGCTCATGCTCCCACGCGCAAAACCGGCACAAACCGCCGGAAATACGCCGAATATCCGATTGCGGCACGCCATCGCAGCATCCAGAAGGCATGAAGCCGATGATCATGCGATGCCGGCGAAGCTCGAAGAAATCCCACGGTATGCGCACAGGGCGCTGGCTACTCTCGAAATTCTCCTGAAATAGCCCGGCAAGTCCCTGCCCATAGAAATGCACCGCGCCGAAGCGCTCGGGCACGGTCGCGAAAAATTGCCTCACCTTTTCGCGCATCACGAGCGGATCGGGATCATTCAAGTTGAGATCTTCGCCATGATAATATTGGCGATTGGGACTATTGGGGGATTCCACCGACACGGTCATCGCGTCCCAGCCGCGCTTGCGCAGGCCTTCGGCCATTTGGTTGAAGTGATAGTAATTATTATGCAGGAACAATACGGACCGTCGCTTGGGTTCGGCGGCGACGGAGAGCGGCGGCGCGCCGGGGGCGTCGAAGGGGACGGGGCGCGTCCCGAATGCGAGATCGTGATGCGCCGCCAGGGCATCGACGAGGAACGGATTTTCCTTTAGCCGCTCTAGCGCACGATCATAGAACTCAGCTTCATCCTTCGCCTTCCGGGCCGGTTGTGCGGCAAGGAACAGCGCGGCCGCCAGTTGCCGCAGAGGGCGGAACAGCGGAATGATCTCGTTCGCGGGCAGGAGCGCGGGGCGCCCGTCCGCCGGCGGATCGACCACGACAAACAGATCGCCAATCTCGCCATTTACGATTTTGCCGACAATTTCCGCAACATTTCCGCTGCACAGCACCGGAGATGATTGCTCGCCTGACGACGCGACGATCACGGCCTGACCGCCCCGCGCCTGCAGATAAAGATCGCGCGCCGCCGCCACGGCCGCCCCGGCCGGCCCAGCCGATCTGACCCTTGCGCGAAACAGATCCGTGGCCTCAGCAGCAAGCTCGCCGTGGCGTCGCTCGGCGGCCGCGAGCGCCTCATTGAGATCGGCAATGCCGCCATCAAGCGCCGAACGGACGGCGGCCAGCTCAGTGTCCTGCCGTTCCTGCAACGAGCGCAGGTCTGCCCGAATCGCGGCGCCTTCGGCGCGCAGGGCCGTAATTTCCTGTGACATGAGGTCAAAGCGGGCATTCCAAGCAGATTCCGCCGCACTCAGGCGATTGGCCCATTCAGCGTCGATCGCGCGCAAATGTTCAGCCCAACGCGCGTCCGCCGCGACAAGGGCGGCGACAGCCTCGCCCAGCGCCGCTTCCGTTGCCGCCTGACGCGTCGCCGTATCGTCTGCACGCGCGGAAATATCGGCCAGACCGCGTTGCAGGTCGCCGATGGCGCGGTTCAGGTTATCCTTCCACGCGTGAAGACGGCGAATGATGTTGAGATCGTCGGGAGTCACGCCAAACGCCTCATCACGCGCTGAGCTTTGTGGCTGGATGCATACTGTGTGATCGCCGCCATGCGATGAGTTTCTGCAGACCCTCCTGCAGCTCGATGGAGGCCCGGAAATCGATCTCCGCCGCCGCCCGCTCGGTCGAACCGATGCGATTGCGCACCAAAGTCGGATTGTCCACCGGCCGAAATTGCAGCCCCCCCTCGAAGCCGGTGAGCTTGCACAGCATCTCGCCCAG
>DASZPV010000211.1:0-4656 GCA_035549875.1 Caulobacterales bacterium | reverse complement strand
CTCCGTCCAGTTTCAGTCGAGGCCGTAGGGCGTCCAGAGCTTGACGCGTTTGGCGTCCGGCTCTGCCAGGGGCGAGGTGCCCCGGTTCTGGCGGATGTACTTGGCGTTGTGGCTGATCAGGCGGTGGCGCTTGCCGGCGGGGCCGGAAAGAACCTTGCCTGTGGCGGTGATTTTGAACCGCTTTTTCACGCCGCTCTTGGTCTTGAGCTTCTGTTTGGCCATTTCAAATTCCCCCTAGGAGAAACAAAAAGGCCGCCTCGGCATGGCTTGGGCCGGGCGTGCCTTGTGGAAGCGCGGGCTGGTAGCATGGGCGACGGGGCCGGGCAATCTATCTTGTTATGGACCATTAAATGGTCCATAGTGCCCAAATGAAGATTTCCGTCACCGATGCGAAGGGCCAACTCACCGAATTGGTGCGCTTGGCCGAAGCGGGCGAGGAGGTCGTGCTCACAAGGCACGGCCAGGACGCCGCCCGTATTATTCCGGTGCGATCTCAGCCTACGCAAGAGGAGCGCCGACGCGCGCTAGAGAAGGCTTTTGCTGCGGGCCGCCTTAAAGCGAGCCCGGGCCCGTCTGCCGAGCGCAGTCAGGATTTTCTTTATGATAAAGACGGCTTGCCGAACGGCGACGGAACTTGATCGTGCTCGATAGTTCAGCGTTGCTCGCCGTCGTCTTGGGTGAGGAAAAGGCGCGAGCGTGCATGGCGCGCGTGGACGCCGAGACCCACTTGGTGATCTCTGCTGCGACTTTCGCAGAGGCGCTGATTGTAGCTGCCAGGCGTGATGTCGGCCCGGATATGGCCGAACTTTTGGAAAGACTCGCCTGCGAGATTGCGCCCGTAAACGAAGGCACTGCGCGCCGTGTGGGCGAAGCGTACGCGCGTTGGGGCAAGGGCGTACACCCGGCGGCGCTCAATTTCGGCGATTGCTTCGCGTATGTGACGGCGCAGGAGCGGGCGTGCCCGCTGCTGTTCGTTGGCGATGATTTCGCCAAGACGGATGTGAAAAGCGCGCTGGCCGTTTGAAGGCCGCGTAGCGGCGCGATCGGGTTCCGGGAACCGCGGCGCCTGATGCGGCGTTTTTGAATAGCGACGTTTGGCGGTTCGCCAACGAGGAATGAGCTATGAACAAATCTCTTCGCGCGATCATGCTTGCTGCGGCGTTCACCACGTCGATGGGCGCGGCCACGATGGCTGAGGCGCGCACTTACCACACCAATCAGGTCGGCCGTTATTACGTCGATCGCCACGGCAATCGCGTTTACGTCGAGCGCAACGGCTACCAGAAGAACTGCCGCAGAGCCGCCAATACCGGAACGGCCGTCGGCGCCATCGGCGGCGGCGTGGTCGGCAATGCCCTCGGCCACAATACAACAAGCACCATTCTTGGCCTGGGCGTCGGCGCTGTTGCTGGGCACCAGATTGCCAAGTCGAACTGCAAGAACCGCTAGCGCGGCGCCATCACCATCACGACCTGGCGGCCTTCAAAGCGGGGCTCCTGCTCCACCTTCGCCACGCCATCGAATTGAGCGCGCACGCGCTCGAGCAATTCCATGCCCAGATGCGTGTGCGCCAGTTCGCGGCCGCGGAAACGAAGCGTCACCTTCACCTTGTCGCCTTCTTCAAAGAAGCGCGTCATGGCTTTGACCTTCACGTCGTAATCGTGGTCGTCGATATTCGGGCGGACCTTGATTTCTTTTAGCTCGATCTGCTTGGCGGTTTTGCGCGCGGCGGCTTTCTTCTTCTGCTCCTCGAAGCGGAATTTGCCGTAATCCATGATCTTGCAGACCGGCGGATCGGCATTGGGCGCCACTTCCACCAGATCGAGCCCGGCTTCCTGGGCGGCTTCAAGAGCGGCCTGCGTGGGCATTTCGCCCTGCTTTTCGCCGGCTTCGTCGATCAACAAAACGCGCGCGGCGCGGATGTCCTCGTTGACGCGCGGCCCATCCTTGGACGGCGGCGGCGCCATATTCGGTCTGCGAGCTATGCGAAATCTCCTGTCGCTGTTGATACAAGGCGCGCGGCCGGAATCGGCCCGCGCGCTGAGGGGCCAATATCGCCCCTGGGCGGGCCGCGATCAAGCATGAACGGGCGCGGGGAGGGCTCCCAGATTACCGATCGCGCGGATCACGTCGCCCACCGGCAGATCGCCCAGATAGGGGGCCAGCAGCTTCAGAACCCCGGCCCGCCCGCGCGGGGCGACAAGGGCGGTTTCCTGGTCGGCGGCGTAAAGTACGACGCAGGGCGCCCCAGCGGCGGCGGCAATGTGCATCGGTCCGGAATCGTCGCCCACGACGGCGGCGGCCCGTTCGGCCAGGGCGGCCACCTGGAACAGGTCGGTGCGGGAGACCAGATTGCGCGCCTTTGGCTCGGCGCGGCTGATCGACACCCCGATCTCCCGCTCGGCGGGGCCGCCGATCACGGCCACGCCGAGGCCGCGGGCGACCAACTGGCGGGACAGTTCGGAATATTTCTCGATCGGCCAGAGGTGGTCGGGCCGCTCTACGTCGGCGCCGGGTATCAGCAGCACGTACGGCTGCTTGAGGCTGAAGAAGCCCGGCTGCAGGCGCGGCGGATCGCGGTGGGACATGCGGACCCAGGACAGGTCCGGCAGCGGCCCCCCGCCGGCCGGCCAGCCGCCGGGCGGGCCAAGGCCCGCGGCGTGAAGCTGATCGGCGAAGCGGTCGATCTTGTGTATCCGGTCGCGTTCGGGATCGTTGTAGGGGTGGCTGCAATTGCTAGCCGAGCCGCTCCAGCGCGGCGGCCAGGGCTTGAGGCCGAGATAGAACTGGTTGGTCCGCGCCGAGCATTCGAGGTCGTAGACCATATCGAACTTGGCCTTGCGCACGCGGCGGATCAGTTGCGCGATCTGTTGGGGATCGCTGGCGTTGCCGGCAACTTCCACGGTGTCGAAGAACGGGCACTTTTCGGCAAAGCCCTTATACTCATCTGCCGTGAGCAGCGTGATGCGCGCGCCGAAATGGTAATCGCGAATGACTTTCGCGGCGGCCAGCGCCTGCACAAAATCGCGCAAGCCGCCGAATTTTATGACCAGCACGCGCCTCGCGTCAGCGGGGGGGACCTCAAACGCCTTGCTGCTCATGCGCTCACGCCCAGCAGGCGCCGGTACACGCCGAGCGTGGCTTCCTGCAACGCCGCGGCGGAATAAAGCGCGCGCGCGCGCGCCATTGCCGCGTCGCCCATGGCGCGGCGCGCGTCGGCGGGCATGGCCAGCACGCGTTCGAGCGCGGCGGCGAGCGCGTTTGCCTCGCCGGCGGGAAACAGGATGCCGGTTTTCTCGTTCAAGATCGTTTCGCTCTGGCCGCCCAGATCGGCGGCGATTACGGCCATTCCCATTGCTTGCGCTTCTACGGCGGTTCTGCCGAATGATTCCGGCACCAGCGAAGGAAAGACGCCCACAGCGGCCGCCGCAAGGGCTGCTGGCATATCCCTCACATGGCCCACGCGCCGGACAACGTCCGTAACGCCGCAGGAGGCGATGGCCGCGTCGAGTTTGGCGACGTATTCGAGCCGGCCCTGGGCGTCGCCGGCCAGGATGAACACAGCCCGGCCCGGCCCGGCGGCCTCCACCTTGGCGGCCGCCTCGATCACGGTCTGCTGGCCCTTGATCGGTGAAAGCCGGGCCGGAACCAGCACGATGGTCCGCCGGTCGTCGGACGCCAGCCCCCAGGCCCGCCGCAGACTGGCGATCCGGTCCGGCGCCACGGCGCCGGGATCGAAGGCTTCAAGATCGACCCCGCGCGGGATGGTCACCACGCGCGCCGGATCGACGAAGGCATGTTCCGCGAGAATGTGTTGGCGGGCGTAGTCCGAAGGCGCGATCACGATATCGCCGCGCGCCATCACCGCATTGAAGAAGCGCTTGATCGGCCCCTTGGCGACATAGATGCCGTGATAGGTGGTCACGAACGGCAGGCCTTGCGTCCGCGCCGCCCACATGGCGCTCCACGCCGGGGCGCGCGAGCGCGCATGGATGAGTTTCAGGTTCGCGCGCTTCGCGAGCCGGGCGAGGCGCTGGGCGTTGAGCAAAATCACCCCCGGATTTTTCGACTGCACCGGCATGTGCGCGACCAGGCCGCCGACCTGCGCCAGATCTACCTCCATCCGCCCCCCGCGCGTGGCGACCATGGCGCAGCCGCCAGCGCGCGAAATCGCTTGGGCGACCTCCACCGTCGTGCGTTCGGCGCCGCCGGCTTCGAGCGTGGGAATAACCTGCAAAATGCGAAGGGCTTCGCGCGCGTCCATCCCAACGCGCTTGACCCATTGCATTTCCCATGTCCAGCAATTGCGCGCATGGGCGTTCATGAAACAGAATATCTTTTGCGCGAAGGCAAGCCGCGTATCGCGTTTCGCCGCAGTGCGGGGCGTGGGCCGGCGATCGTCTGGTGCGGCGGCTTCCGCTCCGACATGGCGGGAGAGAAGGCCAGCGCGCTTCACCTCTGGGCTGAAAGCGAAGGGCGCGCATTCTTCCGGTTCGATTATGCCGGCCACGGCGAGAGCGCGGGCGCATTTACCGAGGGCGTGATTTCAAGCTGGCTGGGCGATGCGCTGGCGGTCATCGATCAGGCTGGCGGACAAACCGTGCTGGTCGGCTCGTCGATGGGCGGATGGATTGCGCTGCTGGCGGCGCTGCGGCG
>DASZPV010000210.1:0-3027 GCA_035549875.1 Caulobacterales bacterium | reverse complement strand
TTGCGGATCGGCCGATTGAAGACATCCATCCTGATGTAGAGAAATGGCGCGTGCGCTTTTGCGTGATGCCGCATGGCGTTTTGCGGGCGACGCGCAGCAAGGAACCCAATGCCGGACTTTGCGCCGACCAGCGCGGCGGCGACATAAACTTCAACGCCCTGCCGCTGGCGCGCCGGCTCGAAGCGCTGCGCCGCCTGCTGGAAAATCCGCAACCGGCGCTGGCGCGCCTGCGCCGCCTGCTGGCCACGCAGCGCGCAGCGGTCGAAGCCGCGTTCCGCCCCTACCGCCCGCGCGCCACTTGCGCGCAAACCGCGCTGGACGATGCGCAACGTGAAATCGACCTTGCGCTCAACACGTCATAAGCCGCGCAAAAAACCCGGATCGTCCGCCCACGGAGCGCAAGCCCGTGAATGCGGAGGTGCGGGCGTGGCGGCCTGCTTCCCCTTGATCGGCGTTTGGCGTAATCCACCCCGGGAGGGCGAGGCATGCGCACGCAGGTGGGAATTGTTGGCGCCGGGCCCGCCGGGCTGCTGCTGGCGCAAATGCTGCACAAGGCCGGCATCGATTCCGTCATCGTCGAAGCGAAGGATCAGACTTACGTGATGGAGCGCGTGCGCGCCGGCGTGTTGGAGCAGGGCACGGTCGATACGTTGCGCGAAGCGGGCGTTGGCGCGCGGATGGACGCTGAGCGCATGGAGCAGGATGGGATGATTTTCGGCTTCGGCGGCGAAAATCATTTCATCGACGTGAAAGGCCTCACCGGCGGGCGAACGGTTTCGGTGTACGGTCAACAGGCGGTGGTGCGCGACCTGATCGCTGCGCGTGAAGTTTATGGCGCGGTGATGTGGAATTGCGAAGTCGAAGCGTTAAGCGACCTCGAAACGGAGCGTCCTAAACTTCACTTCACGCAGGACGGCGAGCAGAAGATTCTCGAATGCGATTACATCGCCGGCGCCGACGGCTTTTGGGGCATCTGCCGCCGTATGATCCCGCACGCGAAAACCTACGACTTCACCTATCCGTATTCCTGGCTCGGCATTCTCGCGCAAGCGCGCCCGGCGAGCGAGAAGATCATCTACGCCGCGCATGAGGACGGCTTCTCATTGCTTTCCATGCGCTCGCCTGAAGTTTCGCGGCTCTATCTGCAATGCGGCAATGACGACGACATCGCCAATTGGCCGGACGGGAAAATCTGGGACGAACTCGACCGGCGTTTGGGGCAGGGTTCGGGCTTCGCGGTCAATCGCGGGCCGGTGCTGCAAAAGGGCATCGCGCCCCTGCGCAGCTTCGTGTGCCAGACGATGCGCCATGGCCGGCTGTTGCTGGCCGGGGACGCCGCGCATATCGTGCCGCCGACCGGGGCGAAGGGGCTGAACCTGGCGGTGGCGGATGTGCGCGTGCTGGCGGCGGCGCTGATCGAGGCGCTGAAGCAGAACTCGACCACGCTGCTGGACCGCTACGAGGCGATCTGCCTGGCGCGCGTCTGGCGGATCGAGCGCTTCTCCTGGTGGGTGACGACCACGTTTCATCGCGATCCGCGGCAAGGGCCGTTCGAGGCGCGGCTGCGGCGCGCAACCTTGGATTCGCTCGTCTCGTCCCGCGCGCTGGCGACAAGCTTTGCCGAGGTGTTTGCGGGCCTGCCGTTCGCCGTCTAAATCTGGTGCGGGAGTTCACATGATCTTCGAGCAAATCGCCACCGGCGGGTGTCAATCCTATCTCATCGGCTGCGCGGAAACCTGCGCCGCCGCGCTGATCGATCCGGCGTTGCAGCAGATCGACCGCTACAACGGCCTGCTCGCGCGCGAGGGTCTGCGCCTGCGCTATGTGATCGATACGCATACGCATGCCGATCATTTTTCCGCCGCCAAGCAGATCGGCCAGGCGCTCGGCGCGCATATCGTGATGCACCGCGAGAGCCCCGCGCCGTTCGCCGATCTCAGGCTCGATGACGGCGATATGCTCGCGGTCGGCGCGCTGCGGCTGCGCGCGCTGCACACGCCCGGCCATACGCGCGATTCGATGTGCCTGGTGATGAGCGACCGTGTGTTCACCGGCGATACGCTGCTGGTCGGCGCCACCGGCCGCACCGATCTGCCGACCGGCGATCCCGATCAGCTTTATCATTCGCTGTTCGGCAAAGTGCTGGCGCTCGATGCCGGGCTGATGGTGTTCCCGGCGCACGATTACAAAGGCGCCGGCCATTCCACCATCGGTGAAGAGCTGAAATCCAATCCGCGCCTGCAAATGCGCGAACAGGCCGCGTTCGTCGCCATGATGCGCGATCTTAATCTCTCCGCGCCGACGCATTTAACCGAAGCGCTGCGCACCAATATGAGCGGCGGCAAGACGATCGCGCAATTGCTGTCCGATGCGGCAAGCGCCGTGCCGTTCATGTCGCTGGCCGAGTTGAACACGCGCATCGCCGCGCGCGGCAATGATTTCGTGATCCTCGACATGCGCGAGAAGGATGCGTTCGAGGCGGGGCATATTCCCGGCGCGCGCCATCTGCCGCGCGGGCAGCTCGAATTGCGCGTCAACGATGAATTTCCCGATCCGACGCTGCGGATCGTCACCTATTGCGAGTTTGGAAAAATCTCCACGCTCGCCGCGGCGACCCTGCGCGATCTTGGCTTTACCCGCGCCAGCGCGCTCGATGGCGGCATGAAAGCCTGGCGCGAAGGCGCCATGGCGGTGGAGCGCTGACGGATTTCAGCCCGCGCCGCGCGCGTTATCCCACGTCAGATAAGCGGCCTTGACCGCCGAAGCGATCGCCGGATTGGCGTTGACCGGGTCATAAATCCATGGCGTGAACGGCGCGCCGGTCAGCGGGCGTGTAGCGCCGGTTTGCGCCAGCGACTCATGGAATCTGCGGAACTTGCCGGCAGCGCCCGGCAGTTCCAGCACATAGACCGGCTTGCCGGTGCTGGCCGCTTCCCCGGCCATGTTGACGCTGTCGGCGGAAACCACGATCGCATCGGCCAGGCCGAGAAAGCCGAGATAGGGATTATCCGCGCCGCCCATCCAGAG
>DASZPV010000209.1:0-3249 GCA_035549875.1 Caulobacterales bacterium | reverse complement strand
GCCCTTCTCCTCGCCCGTCATTTTGTCATAGGCGCGCAGCATCGCGCCGCGCTGGCCCGTCGGCGTTGTGGTGAGCGCCGGATCGCCGCAGATCACGAGCGTTTTGGTGACCATGGGCCCCACCAGGCCCGCCTGTCCCGTTCGTGGAATCTTGAGGCCCTTGAGCGCGGGATGATTGCGAATCTGATCCAGCGTCTCGCCATGGGGAACCTGCCAGCGGAACGCGCCCTTGGTGAGATCGACAGCGGTGATCTGCCCGTAAGGCGGCTTGGTCAGCGGCAATCCTTGAACCGACATTTGCACCGGCTTAAACCCATCACGCTCGACGGGAGGCTCGCCCTTCGGCGGCGTGTTGACCATGATCCATTCGGAATCGGAGCGCTTCATGTCGGTGTTGTGCTGGATCGCCAGCACGTCCGACTCGTTCTTCGAATAGAGATACGCCGTGAACGTCTCCGGGTCGTAGCAGCCGCCCGGCCAATTGGACCCGCCGGTCCGGTGCGACATGAGCGTGCCCCACGTGCCATCGCGCTTGAACAGCGAGGGCGGCGTGAACACCGGTCCCGTCACATAATTCTTGATCAGGCGCAGCGCCTCGGCATGCAGCGCCGGCGTGAAATCGATCAGATTGTCTGGCGTGATGCCTTGGCGATCGTAAGCAGGCGGCTTGCTGGGAAACGGCTGCGTCGGCGCATACCATTCGCCGGGCACGTCGCCCTTTGGTACTTTTTTCTCGTGAATCGGCCAAATCGGAACGCCCGTCTCGCGATTGAGCACGTAGAGGAAAGATTGCTTGGTCGGCTGCGCGAGCGCCTTGACCATTTTTCCGTTTACCGGGAAGTCGCACAGGATCGAAGCACACGGAATATCGTAATCCCACAATCCGTGATGGACGGTCTGGTAATGCCATTTGCGCTGGCCGGTTTTCAGATCGACCGCGACGATGCTTTCCCCGAACAGGCCCGGGCCGCGCCGATGGTGTCCGGCTGAATCGCCCGTCGCCAATTCGACGCCGAGATAAGCGAGGTTCAGTTCTTCATCGATGGAAATCTGCGCCCAATCGCCGCCGCTGCCGACATTCTCCGTACCATCGAGCCACGTATCGTAGCCGACCTCGCCCTTTTTCGGGATCGTATGGAAAATCCAGAGGCGCTTGCCCGTGCGCACGTCGAAGCCACGGACGTAGCCCTTGGGATTTTTGTAAGTGCGCGGGACGAAACCGTCGCCGTGGCAGGCGCCGATAACCACCACGTCATTGCCGATCGCCGGCGCTGCATTATAGCCGATATCGGCGCTGACGAGGTCCATTTCCTGGTCATCGTCAAGCCTAAGATCCACCACGCCGTTATTGCCGAAGGTTTTTACCGGCGCGCCGGTTTTTGCATCGAGCGCAATGAGGCGATAGCCAAGCGTGACGTAAAGGATGCGCTCCTCTTTGCCGTCGGTCCAATAGCCAACGCCGCGGCCCGAACGGCGCCCTACGGCAAGGGCGCCGCGCTCGCCTTCGTCCTCGCGATGCACCCACAATACTTCGCCCGTTGCGGCGTCTACCGACACCACGCTGCGGCGCATGCCGGCGGTGAAATACATCCGGCCCTTGGCGACCAGCGGCGCGCATTGCAGAACGTAGTCAGGCGTGGCCCCATACGGGCTTGTGGCGAACCGCCAGGCGATTTCAAGATTTTTGAAATTTGCCGGCCCGATCTGGTCGAGCGGCGCATAACGCGTGCTTGCCTTGTCAGCCGCGTAGTTGAGCCAATCGCTGTCGCGTGGAGACGCCGCCTCTGCGCGCGCGGTAAACAAACCGGCCGCGTAAGCCAGAACGGGAAGCGAAAGCGCCGTGCGCCTGGTTAGTTCTGCCACCTATTCCTCCACCATCGCATCTGTTTTGCCCAATACTGGAGGGGCATGGTCATCCGCATCGCCCCAGAACGTCCATGCCTAAGGCGATACCGGCACGGGCAATCTCATCGATGTCATGACCAGGCGTCCATCGATCGCGCTGAACCAATGCGGCGTGCCAGCCGGCACGATGAAGGTATCGCCCTTCGCCACCTTTCTCGCGGTTCCGCCTTCGACGCGGGAGCCATTGATATTGGTGGGATTGGCGCGCTTTGGATCGATCAGCTTGCCGCCCGAGATCAACGTTCCGGAGCCCTCGAGGACGTAAAACAGTTCGCTGTCGCGTTCGTGAATCGCCCCGCCGTGAACGGCGGTGCGATATTCGAGATGGGTTGAGTATGGACCTGTTTTCAGCAGGCTAGCGCCATCGGCGGGCTTTCCCGCAGCCACGTCAGCCGCGATTTTGTCTATCATGGCGGTAAGTTCGGCGCCTGAAACGTAAGGCCGGTCCGGCTCGGCCGGTTTCTGCGCCTGAACCGGGGCGGCGAAGCTCAACCCGCCGAACATGATGGCGAACGTAAACAAGGCGCTCTTGCGCATGAGATTTCCTTTTCGATGAGGCCGCCGCGAACGGCCGCCTTCCTCCCCAACCACAATTTAGAAATGCCGGCTGAGCGTGGGCTTTCCTACAATGGGTTGGCGCACTATAGGAGAAAACCGGACCAGAACAAAACTTCTTCCAGGGGGCGTCATGGGGTGGATCAAATTCGCGGCGTTGGGAACAATCGCGGCGCTCGTGTTCACCGCCGCCGCAGCGCGCGCCGATGACGCCGCCGATTGGGCCAAAGCCCGTAAGGCGCAATACGCCGCCTATCGCGCCGCCCACCCAAAGCCGGACGCGGAGATCGCGGCGATCAAGGCAAAAACCGCGGCGATGATCGCCTCCTATGGCCGGCCGCTTGAAACCGACCTCGAAAAACCGCCAGCGATCTGGCGCGCGGTCGATAAGCCGCTGGAATTATGGGATGGCGAAGACGCTCCCAAAATGATCGTGATCCCGGCGGGCGAATACTCCATGGGCGCGGCGCCGAATGAGGCGGGACGCGCGCCTATGGAAGGCCCCCGGCATCGGGTGCGGATCGGCTACAGTTTCGCCGTCGGCGCGACATCCGTCACGGTCGGCGAATTCGCGCGTTTCGTCGCCGAGACCCACCACGACATGGGCGAAGCCTGCTTTACGATGGAAAATGGCGAGTATCGTCTGCGCGGGAACCGCGACTGGCGCCATCCCGGCTTCGCGCAGACCGAGGACGGCCCGGTGCTGTGCGTGAACTATTTCGACGTCCAGGCCTATCTGGAATGGCTGTCGAAAAAGACCGGGCACGCCTACCGGCTGCTGTCGGAATC
>DASZPV010000208.1:0-42336 GCA_035549875.1 Caulobacterales bacterium | reverse complement strand
AACATCGTCAAGCGCGCGTGCGGCTTCATCAGGCGTGATGGTCATGGCGCAACCTCCAGCGAGCGGCGGCCCGCCATGAACGCGTTCACCCACAAAATCCAAAAAATAAAAGCCAAAAGCAGCGCCGAGTGCGTGGAACCCCATGCGATGCCATGGAGCCGCGGCGCCAGGTTGTGCAAAGGCGCGATACGCAAAAATGCTTCGTTCACTGCGCCCCCGAGCAAGAGGTAATAACTCGCCAACATTGATGTCATATGTACATGCAGCCACGCGGTTCTGCCTGGCCATTTGTAACGCGCGGCGAACCACCCAAGCGCAATCACCACAAGCGTTGCAATCGCCGTCCAGTGCGGAAACCAGAATTTGTTGAGCCGATAAATGCCGAGGCTGCTTGCGCACACGAAGGCCAGCGTTAGCACATAGATCAGGCCCAGCTTGCGATGCTGTACCGTACCCTTAGCGTCAAACAGCACGGCCGCGCCCAGAATCATCGCGATGACGCTGGCGGCGCCGTGCGACCAGCCAAGAACGGATACCAGCTTTTCTACCTCCATACAGAGTACTCTGTATTACAGAGAATAAAGCCAGGCAAACGCATTTTTCGGTCTGCGACACAGAGAAGGCGCGCTCATCGTGCTAGGAAGTCGTCCAATAGAGATGGAGAGGCCTTATGCGCGCAATTCTTTCGGCGTTTCTAGTTTTGGCGACGCTTGCGGGCGCGCCGGCCTATGCGCAGGCCCCGATGCCCGCCCGCCCCGCCATGATGATGGAGGGCGCGCTGCTAACCGTGGTGGCCGAAGGGCGCACAAAGATCGCGCCGGACATCGCCACGATCAATGTCGGCGTGGTGACCGAGGCGCCGACCGCGGACGCCGCCGTGGCCAAGAACACGGCGCAGATGAACAAGGTGATGGCGGCGCTGAAACGCGTCGGCATCGCCGACAAGGATATCCAGACGTCCAGCCTGTCGGTGAACCCGCAATATCAGTACGGGGAAAACCAGCCGCCAAAGCTGAACGGCTATCAGGCCAACAACAATGTCACCGTGAAAGTGCGCAATCTCAAGAATGTCGGCAAAGCGGTGGATTCCGTGGTGACTGACGGCTCCAATCAGGTGAGCGGCATTTCCTTCGGTCTCGACGACGACACCAAGGCGATGGATCTGGCGCGCACGGACGCCGTGAAGAAAGCTCGCGCCCGCGCGGAGATTTACGCGGCAGCGGCAGGGCTCAAGGTCGACCGCATCCTCTCGATCAGTGAAGCGGGCGCATCGCCGCCCGTGGCCTATCCGATGCCGATCGCCATGGCGCGCGCCAGCAAGGCCGAGGGCGCGCCGCCCGTCTCCGGCGGCGAACTCGACATCTCGATCGACGTGACGGTGACCTTCACACTGAAATAGACGCGCGCACAGCCCAGCGACGGAAACCGGCCGCTGGCCCGTTTCACCTTCAGCTAGGGACATCGAAGGAGCGCTTGGAATGAAATCTGTACACCTCTCGCTGGGCGCGCTCGCGCTGGCTGCGGGCCTCGCCACGACCAGCTTCGCACAGGCGCCGCAGGGTCCGCCCGACGGCCGCCCCGGCATGATGCGCGGCGGCGGCCAAATGACCCCCGAGCGGCGCGCCGAGATACGCCAGAAAATGGAGCAGCGGCGCGAAGAACGAGCCAAGCAGATGCACGACGTGCTCGGCATCCAGCCCAATCAGGAAAACGCCTGGAACACTTTCCAGGCCGCAATGAAACCGCCAACGCCGCCCGCTCCGCCAGCCGCCAATGCAGCGCCGCTGACGACGCTGCAGCGGCTCGATCAGATGCTGGCGCGCTCAAACGAACGCAACGCCGAGGTCAGAAAGCGCGTCGATGCGACGAAGAAGTTCTACGCCGCGCTGACGCCAACCCAGCAGAAGAGCTTCGATGCGCTGGCGCAAATGCGAGGTGAACGCCGCGGCATGATGCGCGAGCACATGAGAGAGCGGTTCGGCCACGACGGTGGTCCGGGTATGGGCGGTCCAGGCATGCGCGGCCGTGGCGGACCAGGCGGCCCGCCGCCGGGCTAATTCGTCGGCAGGACGATGGCGGCGATCAGGCGCGAAACATCGCCAACCATTAGAAAGTCGCCGCCGACGTCCAGCCAGCGATAGCCGCTTTTCGGCGGATAAAGCCTGGCGGCGCGCCAATCCACGGCGGGCGCGCGCTGGGCGATCGCCAACGGCATGATTTCCCCGCGCCGCCATACAGCACGCGTCCGCCCATCCGGCCATTTGCCGTGGACGCGGAAATAGACATAGTCGTGGTCATACGCTTTGTCTGTCGCGATGTTCGGCGGCGGCGGCGGATAATAGCCGCGATGATTGTGGCGCGGGCTGTAGAGAAAAGCCTGCGCCGAGGCCGGCGCGGCGATCACCGCGGCCAGCGCGATGAGAATAATCCGTATACGCATTCTGCGCTCCCTGAACCGCTATAACGCGTCAGCCCCATTTATAATTGAAGCTGACGCTGAGCCGATCGGCTTTCGCCTGGTTGGGTTCAGTTTCGTGGCGTAGCCAGCTTTCCCAGAGCAAAATATCGCCAGCGCGCGGGCGCACGTAATGAAATGTGCGCTGCTCCGTCGCGGCGCGCGCCTTGCGCGGCGGCGCCGCCATCATCATCGCCAGGCGCGGATCTTCTAGCTTGAGGCCGCCTGCGCCTTCCGGCAGTTCGGCGTAATACACGCCGCTGATAACGCTGTGCGGGTGGATATGGCCGGTGTGCTGGCCGCCAGGCTTGACGATATTGATCCACAGCGAATCCAGGCTGAGCGCCCTGCCCCCGAGATCGAAATCCAGATCGCGCGCGAACAGGGCGACGTGCTCGTCCAGCGCCTCTTGCAACGTGGCGAAGGCTGGCGCGCGCCAGGAAAGATCGTTGAGCGAAGCGTAGGACGTGTAGCCGGGATAGTTCTTCTCCGCCGACCAGCGCCGGCCGGCGGCATCGTCCCGCGCGGTCACGCGCATGGCGTGGGCCAACTCGGCGTTGAGCGCAGCGGCGCGCGGCAACCGCGCCTCGTAGAGCTTGGTAACGAACAGCGAACGTATGGCCATGCCCCGCCTTAAGGCGGTGTGGCGCGATCGTCACGCAGCTTCGCCCAACGCTCGGCTTTCCCCATACACACGAAAATTTTGCTTGCTTACGTTGTGACGGTCCCGAAACTGCCGGGCTGGCGAAGACGCCTCCCACGTCGGCGCCTGCGCGCCGGGGACTGATTCCCAAGTCCGCCCGGCCTGACAAGGAGAACGGCACTCGGACCTTTCGGCGTTGGGCACGCCGACCTGGACGAAACCGCCTTGGGACAAGGCAGCATCAATCGAAAAAGCGACTTTCGCGCGCCTTTCCGCGCGCGCTTTCGTGTGCCTAAAATTTCACTCAAGTAATTGTTTTTATTGTTATAATGTAAATTTTATGGGTTGATTCCGGGGGCCGATTTCATACCATTGGCACAGCAGCTTGGGGTGTCGCCGTCTGTGGGAACAGCGGCGGCTGATGTGTAACGGGGAAGCTGCCGGGGGGCGTCGGACCGAAGTGGTCCGGCGCCCTTCGCTTATTCGGCGAACACGCGCCCGGGCGCACGGATCGCATCGGGCGATTGGTTGAGCGCCAGCAATTCGGCCAGCAGCGACAGAACCGAGGACGAGCGATCGCCATTGGCCGCGTCGTCCCGGCACGGCCCGCTGAGCGCTGCATCGGCGCAGGCGCGGCCGACCGCCTGCCCGGCGAAGTAGCGCTCGCCGGCATATTCGACACTGGCGGCGAACGCGTTGCGCGCACCAGCGCCGGCTTGCTGCTGCGGCAGAATGCGGAAAAGCGGCACGCCCGCCCCGCCGCCGCGCAAGCCTGCGACGGCAATCTTGATCGGCGCCTCAAGCACTGGATCGCCGTGTGTGAAGCTGAGGCGCATCAATTCGCCAACGTAATAAACGATGTCGTCGAACGAGCGCAGTTCGAGCGTGTAGGTCGCGGCGCCGACAATGAATTGCGTGGGACATGGCTCGCCCTTCACCGGCGCGCGGGCGCGCACGGGGGCCGTTGGCGCATAGGCGGCGATCAGCCCGCACGGGGCGTTTTCCGGCAAGGAGGCCGCCGCGTTGTTCCCAATCGCGCTTTGTAACGCGCGCATGGCGCGCACGAACGCGCAGCCGCTGGTTTCCACTGCAACGGGGCAATCGGCGCTGACATTGTTGGCTTCGTTGTCGAATATCACCGTGCCGCCGTTCTCGGTGCGGGTGAGCTTATCGACCATCAGCAAGAGCAGCAGATCGCGCGGCCAGCCGCCATTCCAGTAATGCGCAAACACCGCGTTCGGCGTCGGCTGGAATACCGATTTAGTTAGCGTGTCGGCGCTGAACGGCTGGACGGCGTAACTCGGCCGCCGCGAGGTTTCGCGATGGCCGCTCAGCGACCCCAGCGCAAAGTTGGAAAAGCCATTGCCCAAGCCGATGCCCGAAAGGCCGATCGTGCGATCGTCCGAAACCAGCGGCGCATCGGAAATGCCGGTGGTCGATAGATAGTACCGCGGCTGACGATCGCGCGCCCGCAGGATGTTGAGCAGTATCTGCGCGTTTACGGCGTGGGCGTAGGCGTCGTTGAACGCGACCGCATCGTCGGAGATGCGGCTGACCAGGGCGTCGCGCGCGCCAGGCCCGTTCGGATCGATCGCGCAGGCGCTGGCTCCGAGACACGCCAGAACCAGGGCCGCCGCCCGTAATCTCGCCATCATGACGGCCATGAAGCCCTCCCGGGCCGCCCGGCGCAATGTTCCTCTCCCCCCGGGCGCGCCCGCCTTGCGCTAGCAGGCGCCGGCGCTAGGGTCCGGCGCATGCAGAGGCTGATCGAAGGATATCGCCGCTTTCGGCGGGGACGCTGGCCGCGCCTGCGGGCGCTTCACCGGAAACTGGCGGATGGCCAGAGCCCGCATGTGATGGTTATCACATGCGCCG
Source organism: Caulobacterales bacterium (assembly GCA_035549875.1). Lineage (GTDB taxonomy): Bacteria > Pseudomonadota > Alphaproteobacteria > Caulobacterales > Aquidulcibacteraceae > JAKFWI01. The sequence goes on along the minus strand of DASZPV010000208.1, from coordinate 37,363 downwards.
ACAGCCGGCTGGACCCCGCGACGATCTTCGACGCCCTGCCGGGCGAACTGTTCGTTGTCCGCAACGTGGCCAACCTGGTGCCGCCTTACGAAGAAAAAGAGGGGCTGCACGGCACCTCCGCGGCGATCGAGTTTGCGGTGCAGAAACTGCGCGTCGATACGGTGATGGTGCTCGGCCATGTCGCATGCGGGGGCGTCGCGGCGGCGCTTGAGCCGCCGGAGCTTCACGCCGGCACATTCATGGGCGCCTGGATCGACCTTCTGGAGGAGGCGAAAGCGCGTCTTCCCGAAGGCGTCAAGGATCCCGAACGGGCGCTGGAGCGTGAATCCGTGCGGCTTTCGCTTGAGCGCCTTGCCTCTTTTCCGTTCGTGGCGCGAGCCTTGCAAGAGAAGCGGTTAACGCTGGTTGGAGGCGTATTTGGCGTCGCCGATGGCGCGCTAGAGCTTCTCGATTCCACAACCGGTGCGTTTGTTCCGGCCTTGGAGCCCCCTCCCGGCCGGCGATAGGTTAGCGGCTAAACCCGCTATGCTTCTGTGGACGAAGTGATAAGAGGAAATCGGTGGGGCCGGAGAATGAGATGGCGGACGTTCTCCTGGTTTACGTTCAGGAAGACCGCGCCTACGCCGAGGGCATAGGCGCGTCTCTGGAACGTTCAGGATTAACCGTCGCCGATGGCGACGGATCGGTGCTTGCCGGCGCGGACGCGCCGTGCGTGCTCGTGCTGTGGTCAGCGCATTCGACGCGGTCAGCGATCGTGCGCGACCTGGCGATCCGCGCCCAGCGCGAGGGCAAGCTGGTCACCGCCAAGCTGGCCGGTTGCGAAGCGCCGCTCGGGTTCGCCCGTCCCGCTCCCCACGATCTTTCGCGATGGATTGGCGATCCGGACGACCCGCAGTTCGACTCGCTGTTTTTCGCGGTCGATCGGTTGGTTTGCGCGCTGCGCCTGAATGCGCGCGCCGAGCCGCCGCCGCCGGAATCGCGCGCGCGCCAGCCGATCTACCCGCAGGGCGGCCACGTCCATAATCCGAACGTGCGTCCGTTACGCGCTGGACCCATCGCCTCGATTGGCCCTTCGGTCGCCCGCGCCGCGCGGGTCGAGCCGGATTCGGCTTCGCACCACCGCGCCGAACCGGCGCTGCCGCCGAACGTCGCCGAAGAAGCCGTGGCCTGGAAGCGAATCGAACACAGCACCGACCCCAAGGATTTCCTCGATTATCTGACAGCGTTTTCGCCCAATGGCATTTTCTGCGAACTGGCCCAACTCAAGCTCGACAAGCTGACGCCGAAGAGCAAACCGGCGTTCATTCCCCACACCCCCTCGCCGCACGTAGCCAAGCCGCGCGCGGCCGAAAACACGCGCGAGCGGCGCGCGGCGGCGCGCAGCCAGCCGCCCGCCGAGCCAGAGCCGCCGCGCTATGCGGCCCGGCCCGAGCCGCGCCCGGAGCCACGTTACGAAGCGCCCCCGGAACCACGTTACGAACCGCGCCCTGAACCCCGCCCAGAGCCGCGATATGAGCCCCGACCCGAAGCCCGTTACGAGCCGCGCCATGAAGCGCCGTACGAGCCGCCACGCCCCGACAGCCGCTACGAGCCGCGGCCGCGGCCACGGCCCGAAGCGCGCGAGGACTATGAATTTGAATCCGGCCCGATCGCCCCACCCACGCGCAGCGCCGCCAACCGGCCGCGCCGGCGCGCGCCCGCGCCGGAGCCAGTCGTGTATGAGCCGCGTGAAGGCGGCGGGTTGCCGTGGCGCCCGCTGCTGATCGTGGCGCTGCTTGCCGCCGGCGGCGTAGCGTTTTTCCAGGCCTTGCCAAAACAAGCGCCGCCGAGTGGTGTCAGTGCGCCCGTGCAGGACCTGGCGGAAGCCAGCCGCGCAGCGCCGCTAAATGAACTTTCCTCGCCAGATGTGCCGCACGCGCCGGTCGCCAGCGCCGAGACCGCCGCCATGGGCGGGCCAAACGCCTCGGCGACGAAGCCAGCGGCCAGGCCGGCGCCTGTGCCAGCGCCTGTGCCGGCGCTCGCCGAGCGCCCAGCCTCACCCGCGCCGACCCCGATCATCTCTTTCCGTCCGCCCGAGCCGACGCCAACGCCGGCGCCAACGCTTGAGCAAACTGCTCCCCCCGTTGTGGCGGCAACGCCGGCGCCCGCCGCGCCAGGGTCAAGCGCATCGGCAACACCAGCGCCTCAGGAGAACGGCTTCGTGCGGCCGACGTGGCTGCGCCGCCCGACCGTGTCGCAATTGTCAAACGCCTACCCGCGGCGAGCGTCCGAATCGCAGGTCGCCGGCAAGGCGACGCTCGACTGCCTTGTCCTGAATGACGGCTCGCTGGCATGCACGGCGACGTCCGCATCGCCGGCGAACTTCGGCTTTGCAGAAGCGGCGGTTACCGTTTCCAAGGCTTTCCGCGCCGCCCCGACCCTGCCGGACGGCTCTTCCGTATACGGAAAGCGAGCCATTCTGACGATCAGCTTCGCGCCCGCGAATTAACCCCTTCGAATAGGTTGCGTTGCAACATCGGCGCGGGCGCACTATCTGCTTGATGTAACCGTGAGCGGGTGCGCCTGGCGGCGCAGGCTCAGGAGGCGGGTACATGTTTCTTACGATGATGAAGGCGAAACTGCATCGCGCCGTCGTCACCCAGGCGGACCTCGAATACGAGGGCTCGATCGCGATCGACCGCGATCTGCTCGACCGCGTGGGCATCTTCCCGCACGAGCAGGTGGATGTGCTGAACATCAACAACGGCGCGCGCTTTACCACCTACGCCATCGAGGCCCCGCGCGGCTCCAGAACGTTCGGCGTCAACGGCGCGGCCGCGCGGCTGGTGCAGAAGGGCGATCGGATCATCGTCGTCTCCTACTGCCAGATGCCAGCCGAACAGGCGCGCAATTACGCGCCGGCCGTGGCGCTGCTCGACGAGCACAACGAAGTCGTCGCCGCCTAGCGGCGCAGTATTTTCGCGCGCAGACTGGAAAACGACAGTTCGTGGCTCAGCCCCGCGCGAAACAGGCGCGCCGCCAGCGCCAGAACGGCGATCAGCGTCAGCACGAGAACGACAAGCGGGCCGGCGATTTCGCCGAAGCTCAGGCCCGCCGGCGCGCGCATCATCAGTACGAACGGCGAAAACAGCGGAATCCATGAAGCCGCCTCGATAATCGGCGCGTTTGGGTTGGCGAACGCCGGGCCGAGCAATAACAGCGGCGCAGTGAGCACGAGCACCATCGGCCCAAGCAGCGACTGGGCCTCCTGGATGTTCTCGCACAGAGCGCCGATGCCCAGATAAAGCGCGCCGAACAGCAGATAGCCCGCCGTGAAACAACCGATGAAGGTAAAACCGAGCGCCGGCGAAAGCGCCGCACTGGCCGCGCTGGCGGCCATGCCGCTCGTCGCATTGACGCCAGCCATGCCGAACAGCGCCCACACCGCGAACAACGTGATGCTGACGGCGGCGACGCCCGCCAATTTGCCGATCAATATTTGCAGCGGCGTCACCGATGTGAGCAACGCATCGAGAATCTTGTTTGACTTTTCCTCGATCACGCCGGTGAGTAGCATGTTGGCGACGCCGATCACCGAACCCCAGAGCAGCAGCGACAGGAACGCCGCCGCCAGGAACGGCGCGCGATCGGCGGCGGTGACCGAGGCGCCGCTGGCCGCGCGTGGATCGCGCTGCGTGAAGGCCGGCGACAGCGCGTCGATGGCGGCGATTTCTCGCGGACCAAGGCCGCGGCCTGTGAGAATTTCGGCGCGCATGACGCCGGACAAAGCCGCACGCGCGGTCTGCACGGGCTCGTTGTCGGTCAGATTCGTGCTGAGATAATCGAGTTTCGTATCCTTGCCCGCGCCGGCGACAACGAAAGCGGCGAACAACGCCGCCCCATCTGTCGTGTGCGCGCCCGATAGATACGGGGCCAGTGCGGCTGCGCTTTGAGCCGGCGGCGGCGTAAAGCGATAGCGCAAGGGCGGCAGACGCAAGCGGCGCGCATCTTCACCAAGGCTGGCGCGGCCGGCGGCGATTGCTTTTTCCAGATCGGCCTCCGCATCGAATGCGGCGACAGCCGCTTCGGCCTTTGGCGCAGCGATTTCGTAGGCGGCGCGCCAAAGCGCGGCGCGCTGTTCCTCGCGCTGAGGCTTGTCAAACGCCCCGCGTATCGCTTCGGCTTGCACCGAACGCTCGGCGACGATGGTCATGACTCGCACCGGCTCGGCTCGGCGCAGCAGTATGGGGGCGAAGATCAGCGCCACAATCAGCAGCGGCGTAGTCATCAGCGACACCCAGAACCCCCACGCGCCGACATAAGCCAGATATTCGCGGCGCGCGACGAGCAGGACTTTGCCGATATCGGTCATGGCGCCACCATGCGCATGAACGCGTCGTGCAGCGTGGCGCGCTGTGGCTCGTAGAGCGCGAGCGGCGCGCCAACCGCGGCGCAGGCGGCAAGCAGCCGGCGCGAAGCATCAGGCGTATCCAACGCGACGCGCCAGCGCCTACGTCCATCCTCTTCGCCGTCGGCCTGTGCAACAAAGCCGGACGGCGCAAGCGCGGCGGCGAGATCGTAGCCGCCTTCGGTTTCCAGCAGCGCGGCGCGCGGGGTTTTCGCCAGCGCCTCGGCGACCGGCCCTTCGAACAGCGCCTTGCCCTGCGCAATCAGCAGGATGCGGTCGCACATGCGTTCAGCGTGCTCCATCACATGCGTCGAGAACAGCACGGTTTCGCCGTTGGCCGCGGCGGCGCGGATCATCGCCTCCACCGCCTGCTGATTGATCGGATCGAGGCCGGAGAACGGCTCATCGAGCAGCAGGAGATCGGGCTCATGCGCGATGGTGGCTAGAATTTGCACCTTCTGCGCCATGCCCTTGGACAGCGCCTTGACCTTGCGCGCGCCCCATTCAGCCAGCCCGTATTCGGCAAGCAATGTGGCGGCGCGCGTGCGCGCATCCGTCGCGCTCATGCCCTTCAGCCGCGCGAAATAGGTGATCAGCGCCAGCGGCGTCATCGAACGGTAGAGGCCGCGTTCCTCCGGCAGATAGCCGACGCGCGGCAGCTTGCCGATCCGCGGCGTCTGCCCGAACACGCGCACCGTGCCGGCGTCGGGCTTCAGCACGCCCACAACCATGCGCATGGTAGTAGATTTGCCGGCGCCGTTGGGGCCCAGCACGCCATAAACCGCGCCAGGCGCCGCGGCAAAGCTTAGCCCCTCGACCGCAACGCGCTCGCCGTAGCGCTTGGTCACGTTGTCTACGATCAGGGCGGCTTCCAGCATTGCGCCAGAACAAGCCCGGCGCCGGCCTTGCGGTCAATGCCGCTGCAGGATTAAGGCGTGAGCCAGGAGAAGTCGTAATGGCGTATTGGCTGGTGAAATCGGAACCCGACGCGTTTTCTTGGGACCTATTGGTTAAGACCGGCGCCAAGGGCGAACCGTGGACTGGCGTACGCAACCACACTGCCAAGCTGAACCTGATGGCGATGAAAAAGGGCGAGCGCGCGTTCTATTACCACTCCAACGAGGGCAAGGAGATCGTCGGCATCGCGGAAGTGATCAAGACCGCCTATCCCGACCCGACAGCGAAAGACGGCCCCTGGGTGTGCGTGGACATCAAGGCCGTGACGCCGTTTGCAACGCCCGCGACGCTGGCGGCGATCAAGACGAATACGAAGCTGAAAGACATGGCGCTGGTGAAATTGTCGCGGCTATCGGTGCAGCCGGTGACGGAGGCCGAATGGGCGGTGGTGTGCAAGATGGGCGGGATTAAGGGCTAACGGTTGTTATCCAGGATCACGCGCCCCGGATAGGGTTTGGCCCGCGCGCGGATTCCTATACGCTTGCCTGGTGCCAAAAAAAACGCCCGCCCCGCGCCCGCCGCTCTCGCGCGAACTCGTCCTCGACGCCATAAAGAAAGGCGCGAGCGCGAAAGCCGATCTGGCGCGTGTGCTTGGCGTCAGGGGCGAGGAGCGCGTCCAGCTTCGAGCCATCCTCAAGGAGTTGGAGGGCGAAGGAAAGCTCGGGCGTGTCGGCAAGCGCGCGTTTGCTTCGGCCGAGCAGCTTTCCAGCGGCGGCGTGATGGAAGTGATCGACCGTGACACGGACGGCGAACTGCTTGCGCGTATGCGCGGCAAGGACGGCGTGTTTGGGCCTACTGTCCGCGTCGCGCCGGGCGAAGCTGCGGGCAAGCGCGGCGAGCCCGCCCTAGGCGTCGGCGATCGCTTTATCGCGAAGATCGAGCGCGACCGCGAGGGGCAATTCGCGCGCGTGGTCAAACGGCTTGGCCAAAGCGCGCATGTGATCCTCGGCGTTTACATCGCCAACCAATATGGCGGGCGCGTCGAGCCGGCGGACAGAAAGGCGCGCCACGATCTGATCATCGACAAGTATCAATCCGGCGGCGCCAAGGACGGCGATCTCGTCATGGTCGAGCTTGTCGGCCAGCAGCGCCCGCATGGGCCCAAACGCGGCATCGTAAAGGAAGTGATCGGCCGCGCCGATGACCCGCGCGCCGCTTCCATTCTGGCGATGCATACGCACGGCGTGCCGATGGGCTTTTCGCCGGAGGAGGAAGCCCAAGCCGCCGCCGCGCAGAAGCCCACGCTAAAGGGCCGCGAGGATTTGCGCGCCATTCCGCTGATCACGATCGATCCGGAAGATGCGCGCGATCACGATGATGCGGTCTATGCAGTTTCCGACGATAACGAAAAGAACAAGGGCGGATGGCGCGTCTGGGTGGCGATTGCGGATGTGGCCGCCTACGTTACGCCCGGTTCCGCGCTCGATCGCGGCGCGCTGAAACGAGGCAATTCCACGTATTTCCCGGATCGCGTCGCGCCGATGCTGCCGGAGAGCCTTTCGGCGGATCTGTGCTCGTTGCGCGAGAAGGAAGACCGCGCGTGTTTGGCCGTCGAAATGATTTTCGATTCGCGCGGCAAGAAGCTGCGCCATCGTTTCGTGCGCGGCCTCATGCGCTCGGCGGCGAAGCTCTCCTACGGCCAGGCGCAGGCGGCGATCGACGGCAAGCCGGACGATGCGACGGGCCCGCTGCTCGATCCGGTGCTGAAGCCGCTCTGGGCGGCGTATGCGACAATGAAAATCGGCCGCGAAGGGCGCGCCCCGCTCGATCTCGATACGCCCGAGCATCGTATCGTATTCGGCCCCGATGGGCGCGTAGCCGGCGTCAAGCGCCGCGAGCGCTTTGACGCGCATAAGCTGATCGAAGAAATGATGATCCAGGCCAATGTCGCCGCGGCCGAAACGTTGGAGGCGAAGAAAACGCCGCTTGTCTATCGCGTGCATGACAAGCCAAGCGACATGAAGATCGCCGCGCTGACGGATTTCCTTCCGACGATCGGCATGTCCTGGGCCAAGGGCCAGAGCGTCACGCCGGCGCGGTTCAATCACCTCTTGAAGCTCGGCGCGGCCAGCGAACATCGCGACGTAATCAATGAAGTCGTGCTACGCACGCAGGCGCAGGCGATCTATTCGCCTGAGAACATCGGTCATTTCGGCCTCAATCTTTCGCACTACGCGCATTTCACCTCGCCGATCCGGCGCTACGCCGATCTGATCGTTCACCGCGCCCTAATCCGCGCGCTCGGCTTAGGTAAGGACGGGCTGACGGATGCGGAGATAGGCAAGCTTGAAGAGATCGCCGAGCATATTTCCACGACCGAGCGCCGCTCGATGGCCGCCGAGCGCGAAGCGACCGAGCGTTATATCGCCGGCTTCCTGGCCGACCGCGTCGGCGCCGAATTTGAGGGGCGCATCACCGGCGTCACGCGCTTCGGCGCGTTCGTGAAGTTGACCGAAACCAATGCCGACGGCCTGGCGCCGATCTCGCGTCTGCCCGAGCGCTTCATGCACGAGGAAAAAGAACATGCGCTCGTTTCCGTGCAATCGGGCGCACGCTATCAGCTTGGGCAGAAAGTGAGCGTGCGGCTCGAAGAAGCGACGCCAATCTCGGGCGGCCTGCTGTTTGAGATACTGTCGCCGCCGATGAAAGCGCAGGCCGGCTGGCGCAAGCCGCGCGGCGGCGCGCCCTCAGAGCAACGCCCGTTCCGGCGACGCAGACGCTGAGGATGGCCCCTGCGGGAGCGTTTAAGGCGGCGCGCCGGCTTCGGTTTCACGCGGCGCCATCGCTGCGCCGAGCGTCGGAATCAGCACCTGCCCGCTGACGATCTTCAGCGACGAATTCCTGAGATCGCCGCCTATGGGAGCGACATCCTTGCCGAGGCATCCTGAAACAAATGCGCCGGCGAGCGCGTAGAACGCTATTCGGTTTTCAGCGCGCGCGAACGACTGCGTCTCGTCCGGAAAATAGGCCTGCGCCGCAAACGACGGCTTTTCGTCCTCAATCGCGGCGCCGCGCCTCACGAACAGGATTTTTTCCGTGCCGGCGTCAGGCAAATTCGCGGCGTAAGGCGGCGAGTCAACCAGAACGGCGCAGCCGAAATCGCCTTTGAGTGGAAGCGATGCGAGCGCTGCGCGTTCGCCGATCAGCGCGATGTTCTTGCCAGCCGCCGCGAGGTGCTGGCCGATCGCCCAGCGCGAAAGTTCCGCGACGGCCCCGGCGCCGGCGCGCGCTTCCAGCACTGCGTAGCCAAGGTCCGTGAAATATTGCGCGTCGGCGTCGAACGCGCCGAAAGGCGGCGCGTCAGGCTCGCGCAGCAGCACAACCAGCGCGTCAGTAGCGTCATCGCGCAGGAACAGCGCGCCGTCGAAGCCGCCGCCATCGCGGGTGGGAATAGTCAGCCGTTTCGGCGTGGCAAAAGCGCTTCCGTCCAGTGGCGGATGTTCGCTGAACAGCCGTTCGAACTTCTTGGCCGCGCGGTCATAGAGCCAGACGCGGGGCGCAAGCGACGGCGTCTGTTCGCGTACGATCCAGCGTGTGTTGTCGGCGCTACGGCTGACGATCTCGAACGCCTGAAGGTTCTGCTTCAGCAGGGCAAGATCGGCCGCCGCGATCTGGTTGAGCGGCGTCCAGCGCGGATTGAAATTGGCAACCGCATAAGCCTCGACTTCGCCCGTGCTGGGCGTGCGCCAGACGGCGTTCACGTCCGCCTGCTCGTCCTGTGCGACCGAGATCATCGCCCCGCTGCCCAGATCGACGCGCATCAGCGCGGCGTGTTTGCGGCCAAATGTCGAAAGCAGCAGGAAACTTCCGCCATCCGGCGCCGCTGCGATCAGGCGCGCGTCCGGCGCGTCGGCCGCGTGGACAATTAGCAGCTTGCGCGGCGCGCCGTTCAATGCGGTGATCTCGACATCTCCCGCAGGAAGGCGCTTGAGGCCGACGACTGGCCTGTTGCGCGCATCGAGCAGAAACGCGCTGAATCCGGCGCGATTGCGAAACAGGTTTGTGCGCGCGCCGGTGCGTATGTCGATCTCGTAGAGATCGGCGCCCAGCGCAAAGGCGACCTGCCCCGCGCGCGCCGGCGATACCGGAAACGGCCGCGCGTCCGGTTCGGCAAGCAGCACGCGGTCTGCGCCGGTGGCGAGTAGATCGACGGCATGCCACGCGCCGCCATCCTGCGCGCGATAGACGATGAACGCCCCATCGGCGGACCAGAAATAATCGCGGGCGCCCTCGGCGATAACCCGTGTATCAACGCGATCGCTCAGCGGGGCGGCGGTGAGCGTCCGCTTGCCTGCCCGGCGGTCGAGATAGCTCAGCCATTTGCCGTCCGGCGAGATCTGGGCCTGTTCGCGCTCGGCATCGGCGAACAGGGCGGCGCGGGGGCTGGCGGCGGCGACGGCAGTCGCCGCAGATGACGCGCCGGAACCCGGCGCGGCGGCGGGGCCGCACGCGGCCGTGCTGGCGCAAACCAGGGCCGCCACAGCCATCGCCGCTCCCACCCGCTTCAGCATGGGCCGAGCCTAGTGCGTCCACAGGGCGGCGCAAACCGGACATCGCCTTTGACGGGAGGGACGGCGCACCCTATCTGACGCCCGTTTGCGCGAAGGAATCAGATGAACGCGACCGGCATCCTCGTTCTGGCGGATGGCGCGGCTTTTCCCGGCCGCGGCCATGGGGCTGAGGGGCAAGCCGTCGGCGAGGTTTGCTTCAACACGGCGATGACCGGCTATCAGGAAATCCTGACCGATCCTTCCTATGCCGCGCAGATTGTGGCGTTCACATTTCCGCATATCGGCAATGTCGGCGCCAACAATGAGGACATCGAGACGTCCTCGCCCGCAGGCGCTGCGGCGGCGCGAGGCGCAATCTTCCGCACCGCGCCAACCGCGCCGTCGAACTACCGCAGCGAAATCGGATTGAGCGCGTGGATGGCGCGGCGCGGGGTGATCGGGCTTTCCGGCATCGATACGCGCGCACTGACCCGGCGCATCCGCGAGCATGGCATGCCGAACGGCGTGATCGCACACGATCCGAAGGGCAAATTCGATGTCGCGAAACTCGCCAAGATGGCCGCCGACTGGCCGGGCCTCATCGGGCTCGATCTGGCAAAGGACGTGACGACGACTCAATCGTATACGGTGAGCGAAAAGCTCTGGCGTTGGGGCGCCGGCGTCACCGACATCGCCGATCCGCAATTCGATGTCGTCGTGTTCGATTACGGCGTGAAGCGCAACATCCTGCGCAGCCTGGGCGAGATCGGCGCGCGCTCGCATGTGCTGCCGGCGAACGCCACCGCCGAAGAGGCGTTGGCGCGCAAGCCGGATGGGATTTTGCTCTCCAACGGTCCTGGCGATCCGGCGGCGACGGGCGCCTATGCGGCGCCGGAAATCCGAAAGCTGGCCGATAGCGGCGTGCCGGTGTTCGGCATCTGCCTTGGCCATCAGATGATGGGCCTGGCGCTGGGCGGGCGGACAATAAAGATGCCGCAAGGCCATCACGGCGCAAACCATCCGGTGAAGGATTTAGCCACAGGCAAGGTCGAGATCGTGTCGATGAACCACGGCTTTGCGATCGATCGCGACTCGCTGCCGAAGGACGTTGTGGAAACGCATGTTTCGCTGTTCGACGGCAGCAATTGCGGGATCGAGCTTAAGGGCCGCCCGGTGTTTTCCGTGCAATACCATCCCGAAGCCGCCCCCGGGCCGCAGGACAGCCACTATCTTTTCGAACGCTTCGCAGCAGAAATGAAGAAGCGCAAAGCTGGGTAGGAGTGCCAGTCAAATTGACTCGAAGAATTTCGGATCAATGTCCATTTCTTCGACAATCCGAACGCCAACGCCCAGCTTTCTCTCTTTCAGCAGCACGCAAAGCGCCTCACCGTCAATCAAATCAATCGCCGGGGCGCCGTCGCGCGTCGCCTCCCTGCGCGCTTCAGCCGTGAACGTGCTTGTCGTTATAATGATGCCCTTGTCCGCCCGCCCAACCATGGCGCCTCGAAAATCGCGAACCACGGATGGTCCGACGGAGCCTTGCCAACGCTTGCTTTGAAACAACACCTGAAACGAAACCAGATTCATTCTCAGGACGCCTATTCCATCGACACCGCCATCCCCCGAACGTCCGGTGACTTCCACCTTTGTGAAGCCAGACTCTCTTAATAGACGCTGCGAAAGACGCTCGAACGCTGCTGGCGTAATTTTTCCAAGAACATCGAGGAGTTGGTCAACCCAAGACTCGCCGCCGTCATCATCTTCATCTTCCAGCTCTATGTCAGCATTGTCCTGAGCAAGGGCGTTGGCGCGCCGCAAAGCGCGGCTTTCAGCGTTGACACGCTGAAAAACACGCCGAGCCTGATCCGGCGTCATACGCTCGCCGTACTCAGTGAGCGTCCAAACAGCTTTCTCGCTGTTTTCCAATGCGCCAACTTTCTTGAGGTACGTACGAACCCAAGCCAGGCGATACTGAAATTCTGTTCGCGACCCGCGCGCGTGCGGAAGTGACAAAATCTCGTCACTTAAGTTTAGTGCCTTAGCTACGCCATCTTCGATTTCTTCAATTGTCGCTGAGCCGCCAAGATCGCGAATTGCGATCAGCACCGGTCCCACTAGATTGGGATACGCGAGCGATTCAAGCCCACTCATCCGCTCTCGCGAGCCACTATCCAACTGAGAACAGCTTTGCGATAACGCCCGCAGTCATAGCCAAGCTGAAGCCCACCATCCATTTCAACAGCGTCAAGTCTGTTTCGATTTTGCCGAATCGATTTTCATAATTGGCGACGGCCTCCGCGGCCCTGCGCGCCTTTTCCTCGGGCGCGCCAGCAGACACCAGCGCGTCGTAAACTTCGGCAATCATCGTCGCCATTGCTTTACTCCAGCAAACTCAGCTTTGGAACAAGCGGGGAACAAAGTCAAGGACGTCATTCGCTACATCGGCATGCCCCTTGCTCGTTTGCGGCGGTGACCGCCGATGCTAACTTTAGCGCATCACGAGGAGGGGCGCCGGTGAAACGTTTGGGCATAGCGGCAATGTTGTTCTTCGCGCTGACAGGACAAGCCTTCGCGCAGGAAAGCATCGCCCCTTCCGCCGCGCCGCAATGGAGCGGGCCGGAAGTTACGCTGAACACCAGCATGGGCGACATCGTGCTGACGCTGGACATGGTCGGCGCGCCGAAGACGGCGGCGAATTTTCTCAAACATGTGCGCGCGGGCCATTTCAACGGCGCGCGCTTTTACCGGATCGAGCCGGGCTTTCTGATCCAGCTCGGCGACGAGGACGCCGCCGGCAAATATCGCCCGCCGCAATTTCCACCGATCCCGCTCGAAACGGCGACCAACCATCACGAGAAATACGCCGTGGGCCTAGCGCACGGCGATAATCCAAACTCAGGGCAATCGACTTTTTATATCGACCTTGCCGACAACGCATCGCTCAACGCCAAGGCCGGCGCGCCGCCGAACACCACCGGCTTTGCGGCGTTCGCCCACGTCACCGCCGGCTTCGACACGGTGGATAAAATCGGCGCAGTCGAGCGCCTGCCAAAAGGCGGACCGTTTCCCGGCAAATTACCGAAGATTCCGGTGATCGTGAAAAAGGCGATTGTAACGAAGGCAAAATAGCCGCTTCCGCCGACAAAATTGACGCCGGACATCCTCAGCTTGGCTCCAAGTCCTCTTGCCCAAAAAGACGACTGCGGGTAAGTTCTCTATATGTTCTTATAGGGCGCGCCCATGCCGGCCAAGTTAGTGACAACGGCGATCGGCTCGGCAGTGCCTGCCTCAGCGACGGCGACAAAGTCCGCACTCGGACAATTCATGACATCGCCAGCCGTGGCCGATTTTATGGCGGGCATGTTCCCGCCAGCAAAGCTCAGAAGCCTCAGCTTGCTGGACGCCGGCGCCGGCAAAGGGGTCCTGACTCGCACGTTCTTGGCGCGTGTTCAGCAAGGTGACTTTGGCGTCAAACGCGCCTCCGTCTCGGCATACGAACTTGACGTGCAGATGCTGGAAAGCCTTCGGCGGAATTTGCAACGAGAACCATCGAACAAAGTAAAGATTGTCTCTGGCGACTTCATCGAACGTGCGGTTCACGAGATAAAGCATGGCGAAAGCCCGTTGCATTCGCACGCAATTCTCAACCCGCCATACAAAAAAATCGGCTCCAAGTCACATCATCGAAAGCTGCTGCGAGAAGTCGGCATTGAGACTGTTAACTTGTACTCCGCCTTTGTAGGGCTTTCTGTTCTGCTCCTAAAACAGGAAGGCTATTTATGCGCGATTATTCCGCGCAGCTTCTGCAACGGCCCCTACTACCGGCCATTCAGAGAACTGTTGTTTAGCAAGGGCGCAATTCGGCGGATTCATTTGTTTGGTTCGCGTAGTGAAGCGTTTTCCGATGACGACGTCCTGCAGGAGAACGTAATCATCTTGTTCCAGAGAGGCGTACGCCCAACCGAAGTCGAAGTCTCGTTTTCGTCCGACAGCACGTTTTTCGATTTACGCTCATCGAGAGCGCTGTTCAACACCGTTGTTCGCCCGAATGACCCTGAACGAATGATACATATACCGGAAACGGCGGATGCATTTCCCGCAAAGTTTGACAGCAGCCTTGCGCAACTCAAGATTCAGGTTTCAACAGGCCCGATCGTTGACTTTCGTTTGAAGCAGCACCTTAGAAAGGCGCCAGACTCCTCGACAGTCCCGTTGTTGTATCCGGGCCACTTCGGCCCCAATGGCCTGAGATGGCCTTACGGAAACCCCAAAAAGCCGTCCGCTATCGTCGGAAATGACGAAACCGAAAAATGGCTATATCCGAACGGTAATTACACGGTCGTCAGGCGCTTTTCCTCCAAAGAGGAGCGTCGGCGAATTGTGGCGAATGTCGTCGCTGAAGAGAACATTCCTAGCGACAAGATCGGCTTCGAGAACCACCTGAACGTCTTCCACCGCGGACGCCACGGCTTAGCCAAGTACTTGGCAATAGGGCTTATGGTGTATCTGAACTCGTCAGTGATCGACACATGCTTTCGTAGCTTCAATGGCCACACTCAGGTCAACGCGACGGACCTAAAAGCGTTACTCTACCCTAACGAAGAGCGACTTATGCGAATGGGCAAATGGGCGGCGACAAAGCCGGCACTCTCGCAAAGCATGATCGACGATTACCTCAGGAGGATGAAGTGAGCGCTGAAGCCAGAATCGTGGAGGCGTCCGCAATTCTGGCTTCGCTCGGCTTTCCGCCCGAGCAAACGAATGAACGCTCCGCACTCGCGCTATTGGCGCTGGTCGATCTGAGACCCGACCGAAAATGGAGTGACGCTAGCGCCCCGCTGATCGGCATCGCTGCGATGATGTCGTTCGCAGGAGACCAATATGGAAAGCCCTATAAGACAGGATCGCGCGAGACATTTCGCAAGTACGCGCTTCACCAATTTGTCGATGCGGGACTTGCCCTATACAATCCTGACGACCCAAAACGCCCGGTAAATAGCCCCAAAGCCTGCTACCAGATTGAACAGACTGCGCTTGAGTTGCTGAGAAGCTATGGAACTTTCGCATGGTCCAAGGCTCTCATTAAGTACATGTCGCGCAGGAAGACCCTCGCCGCGCAGTACGCCAAGCATCGAGAGATGACTCAAGTCGCCGTGGTGCTGGCGACCGGCGAGGAGCTGACTTTCAGCGCAGGCCCGCATAGCGACTTGATCAAATCGGTCATTAATGAATTTGCGCCCCGCTTCACGCCCGGTGCTCAACTGCTCTACGTCGGCGATACTGCGAACAAGCAGGCCTATTTGGACAGGCCGGCCTTCGACGAACTCGGCCTAAAAATAGATCCGCACGGCAAGATGCCCGATGTGATGCTATACTACGGTGAGCGTGACTGGTTGCTCCTGGTGGAGGCCGTTACGAGCAGCGGGCCGGTTGACGGAAAGCGACACGGGGAATTGGCCGCACTCTTTGCGAGCGCAAACTGCGGCTTGGTTTATGTGACCGCATTTCCCGATCACGCACTGTTCGGGCGATACCTTCCAGATATTGCGTGGGAAACGGAGGTTTGGGTTGCAGACCACCCATCACATCTTGTTCACTTTAATGGCGAGCGATTTCTCGGGCCCTACAAATCGAAGGCCTAACTATCAAGAAAGCTCCGCAGGTTCTGTGCTGCGCGGCGCGCCCCTATCCGCGGCCGATAAACGGCATTTTCGTCGCCATTACGGTCATGAATTGCACGTTGGCCGATAGCGGCAGGGAATCCATATAGGCGATGGCTTCGCCGACGTGCGTTGCATCCATCACCGGCTCGGGGCGAACGGCGCCGTCGGCCTGGGCTACGCCGGCGGTCATGCGCGCGGTCAAATCGGTCGCGGCGTTGCCGATATCGATCTGCCCACAGGCGATATCGAACGCGCGCCCATCGAGCGAAGCCGATTTGGTCAAACCCGTGATCGCGTGTTTGCTTGCTGTGTATGGCGCCGAATTGGGCCGCGGCGCGTAGGCGCTGATCGAGCCGTTGTTGATAATGCGGCCCCCTTGCGGGCTCTGCGCCTTCATCACCCGGAAGGCCGCACGCAGGCACAGAAATGATCCGGTCAGATTTACGTTGACGACTTTCAGCCAGTCTTCGACGGCCAATTCATCGATCGGAACAGGTTTGGTGCTGGCGCCGGCATTGTTGAACAGCAAGTCGACCCTGCCGAACCGCGCGACGGCCGTATCGAACAGATCATCGACAGCCTGGGGATCAACGACGTTGGTTGGCACGGTGATCGCCTGCGCGCCCGCTTCGCGCACGGACGCGGCGGTCTCTTCGAGCGCATCGGCGCGCCGGCCCGCCAGCACGAGATTGTAACCGCACGCGGCGAGCGCTTGCGCAGCCGCGCGGCCGATACCGCTGCCGCCGCCCGTAATGACCGCAATTCTTCCCTTCATGGCTTCCTCTTTAGCGCCGTGCGCGCCTTGGCCCGGCGGTAAGCCGCTTCAGATCGACGGCATCGCCCATCGCTGCATAGCCTACGTCGTTGGGATGCAGGTGGCCGCCGCCATCGAAATCGGAACGCAGGGCGGCGTAATCCGCGGGATTTCTCACCGCCGCATCGAAGTCCACCACGCCGTCGATGCCGCCATCGCTTCGTATCCAGCCATTGACGGCCTGGCGCACCGCCTCTCCCGCTTCTGTGTAATCGCCTGAGCCTTTGAAGGGCATGATCGTCGCCGCGAAAAAAAGAACGCCGCGCGCATGCGCGCGCAGCGCCAATTGCTTCAGCGCGTCGATCATCTCTTCGGCGCCAACCGCCTCGGCGGGATTGCGATGGCCGTACTGAATATCGTTCACCCCCAGCGCGACTATCACCGCCGCGACGCCAGGAACGGAAAGCACGTCGCGATCGAACCGGGCCAGCGCATTGACCGACGGCGTATCGTGCAGCAGGCGATTGGAGCCCACCCCCGCATTCATCACGGACCAGGAGCGCCCGGCGGCATTGGCGGCGAGCCGCTCGGCCAGCCGGTCGGGCCACGCGCGAAACGCGCCGACAGTCGAGCCGACGCCTTCCGTGGTTGAATCGCCAAACGCCACGACGACCTGTTTTGCCTTGGTAGAAACGATTTCGATTTGCGAGACATGGGCGCCGCTTCGCGCCGCGACCGCATTGGGCAGGCTCGATGCGCCAGTCTGGTCGCCCGGCGTGGTTGCAGCGAACGCTTCGAGACTGAAGATCGTATGAGCGGGCGGCGTGGCCGCTTCGGGATAGTAGATGCTGACCGCCAGGCGCGCGAAGGCCGGCAGTTTCCAGGTCACGGGATCGCTGAGGAGTGGCGCGCCCGGCGGGATCAGCACGGACGTTTTTCCAGCGAAGGTCAGCACATGATCGCTGCCGGCGACGATCGCGCCCTGTGCGCCCGCCAAGGCGATGCGCGCGGCGCCGATCCTGAGCGGACCCGCGCCGAACTCATTGCTGAATCTGACGCGAACGCGGACCGCGTCAGCGCCGAGGCGCGTGATCTGGCGGACGGTGGTGTTTTGGTACGGCGCAAGCGGCGCGTAACCACCAGGCCGGCCGGGCCGCGGCGCTCCGTCCGGGCCCGGCGGCTGCGGGGTCAGGCTCGTATTATAGGCCGTCGGCGCATGCGCCCAGGCCCCCAGCCATGCTTCCGGCGGCGCGGCCAAAGCCGCCCCCGCCGTGATGGCGAGACATGTTGCGATTAGGCCAAATCCAACAAGGCGCACGGCGCTCGCCCCTCTGGACTACGGAAGCACCAGTTTCTCAAGTTTATTGTTGTTGGTGTCGCTGACGTAGATCGTTTTCATATCTTTGGTGATCGCCAGGTAGTGGGCTTCGCCATATTCGTTCGCGCCGTTGCCGATCTCGCCGGTCCAGCCGAGCACGTGGCCCGACCAGTCGAGATGCATGATCATGCCGTCATGGCCGGCGGTCATCCAGAGATCGCCGTGGCTATCGACGTACAGGCCACAAACCAGATTTTTCATGGCGATGTCGCGTAGGGGGACGCCTGCGGGCGTGAAAACCCGAATTTTCATCGCCTCGCGATCACCGGCATAGACGTTTCCATCCGGCCCCACGATCACAGTGTGAATGACGGCGCGCGAACCATCCTCATGAGCCAGCGACCACGTATTGAGGAACTTACCCGTCTTGTCGAAGCGCACGATGCGCGGATCGGGCCCGCCATGGGCGGTCGAAACGTAGAAATCACCATTCTTGGCGAACGCGACATCGGTCGGCTGATTGAACTGCCGCGTACCTGTCGCCTCGTTCCAGGTTCCGGGCCGGTCCTTGACGCCGAGCGTCAGCAGCACCTTGCCCTCCGGGTTGAGCTTGGTGACCGTATGACCATAGTCATCGACCAGCCAGATATTGTCAGACGCATCGACGCGCACGTTATGCGCGCGGGTCGCCAGGCCCTCGCCGAAATTGCGGACGAAAGCGCCCTTTTCATCAAATTCAATCAGCGCGTTCTGCGTGCGTTGAAATACGTAAAGGTGGCCCTTGGAATTCAACGCAACGCCCGCGACGGCCCCATATTCCTCGCCGGGAATCTTCGGCGCGGCGACCGGGGCGTAGGCCATCAGCAGCGAGGCTGGGGGAATAGAGGGATGTCTCACGGGGCGCCGCACGCCGCCGGGGACTGAGCCCTCCGGCGCAGCGCTTTGCGCGAAAGCGGCCGCTGACAGCAGCGAAGCGAACACAACGCTGAGGACAACACGCTTCATGCTTCTTCCTTATCCTGGCGCGGATTCTGCATATACCTTCTTGGACGCGTCGATCACCAGGAAAATTACGGCGGCTACGACGGCCAGGCTGGCGAGCGCGTAGAATGACGCGTTCCAGCCATATGCGGTCACGACATAGCCGGTCGCCGCGGCCGACACGGTGGCGCCGAGATTTCCCGCTGTGTTCATCACCGCCGAAACCGAGCCGGCGAATTCATCGCCGATATCGAGCGCCACCGCCCATGACACGCCGACGGTGAGTTCGAGGCCGAACACCGCGCCGCAGAAAAACGGCACAGCCACAGCCGGATCGGCCGTAGCGCAAGCCAGCACCATCATTACCGCCGCAAGCAGAAAGCCGCATACGGCGACACCTCGGCGCGCCATTTTCAGATTGCCGGAGCGCTTGGCCATGATGTCGGATGTCCAGCCCCCGAGCACGTCGCCGGCGACGCCCGCCAGCAGCGGCAAACTCGCATATATGCCCATCTGCGTGAGGCTGACGTGATGAGCGTCGCTGAGGTATTTCGGAAACCACGACAGGTAGATGCCGATATTGTAGCCGTAGAAAAAATACATCGCCGACAGCAGCCACGTCTGCGGGTGCGACAGGATTTGTTTCCACGGCACGGCTTTGCGCACGCCGCTATCGCGCCGGCCAAGAGAACCGGCGATCAACTCGCGCTCGGCTTCGTTGACGGCGCCGTGGTCTTCGGGCCGGTCACGGTAGAACCAATACCACACCGCCGCCCAAGCCAGGCCGAGCAAGGCGAAGATCAAAAATGGCGCGCGCCAGCCCAGGGCGCCAATGATCAACACCGCGAAGATCGGCGTGATCGCGCCGCCCAAGCGCGAGCCGGCATGGGTGATGCCTTGCGCAAATCCGCGCTCCGAAGGCAGTATCCAGCGCGACAGCGACCGCGTGGCGATCGGAAACGCCCCCGCTTCGCCCATGCCGAACAAAAACCGGCAAACCGCCATCGACGCGGCAGACCAAGTGAGCGCGGTGGCGGCGGTGAAGGCCGACCACCAGATCACGACGCCGGTCAGCGCCCGGCGCGGACCGAACACGTCGCCGAGCCAACCGCCGGGTATCTGGAACAGCGCATAGCTGAGCTGGAAGGCGGCGAGAATCCAGCCAACGGTAATGTCGTCGAATTTGAATTCTTTTTCGATCGACGGTATTGCCGCTGAAATCACCACCCGGTCCATATAGGTTATCAGATACGCCATCACCGTCAGCCACAGCACGACATGGCGGATGCGCGTCGGCCGCGCGGCGCCGGCGGCTTTGTCGCTGGTCACAGCGGTCATTGCGTCACGGTCGGCACGGATTGGCCGGCGATGAACACCGCATTGATCTTATGCACGTTGCGGATGTCTGCGAGCGGATCGGCGTCCAGCACGATCAGATCGGCCCATTTGCCGGCGGCGAGTGTGCCGATGTCGGTGGCGCGCAGGAACTGGGCCGCCTTGCCGGTGGCGAGGTTGATCGCCTGCAGCGGCGTCATGCCCGCCGAGACGAGCAGTTCCAACTCGCGATGCTCGGCGTAGCCTGGAAACCGTCCGGGTGGCCCGCAATCCGTGCCGAACCCCATGTTCACGCCGGCTTCCATCAAAGCCTTTGTATTGGCTTCAGCCTGGGCGAGAAATTTTGGATAATCTTCGTAATGCGGGTTGGCGACGACGGTCTTTTGCCTTTCGGCGCTTGAAAGCAGCGCCAGCGTCTTTTCCGACACCGCCTGTTTGAATAGTGGATCGTTCAGCGTCTCGGATGGCGTTCCGAAAAGGAACATCGCCTGCTCGCGCGTGAGCGTGTCGGCCATCTGCCACACGCCCTTCTGCTTCATGGCGTCAATCAGCGCTTGGTCCACTGGCTGGTCGCGCACATTATGGGCCAGGCCATCGATCCCTTGATCGACGAGGCGCTTGGCGTCTTCGAGATAGAAAATATGCGCCACAGCGCGCAGGCCTCGTTTATGGGCCTCATCGATCACCGCCTTGCTGACCTCCGGCGGCATTTTCAGCAACGTGCCAAGTTCGTCATCGACCCAGAGTTTGATCAGATCGACGCCCTTGTCGGCCTGCTCATCGACGGCCTTGACCGCTTCCGCCGGCGTGGAGACCGGCTCGTTCAACCCCGCCACGCCGCCGTAACCGCCTTTGAAGACGATGCCCTGACCGGCCGTGAACACGCGCGCCATCGTCGGGCGACCAGCCCGCTGCGCGGCGCGAAGCGGAAAGATCAGGTCCTTGTCGGTGCCGAGGACCTGCACGGCGGTAACGCCGAATTTGGCATACCCTTTCAAATCTTCCTGCACGTTTTCGAGCGTGTAGTTGGCGATGTCCTGCTTCATGTCCCTGACGATGGACAAGTGCACGTGTAGATCGATGATGCCCGGCATGACGTATTTGCCAGCCAGGTCGCGGGTCTGCGCCCCAAGCGGGGCCTTTAGTTCGGCGGTCGGCCCAACCCATTTGATCTTGCCATCTTCAATAATCATCGAAGAATCCGGCGCGGCCTTATCGCCGGCGCCATCGATCAGCGTGAAATTCTTCAGCACCAGCGTGTCCGGCTTGGCGCAGGAGACAAGAAACCCGAGTGCTACTGCCGCTAGCGCAAGCCGCGCAATCTTCCCGCCCAATAGCATTTCCCACTCCCTACCGGCGTCTTCGCGCCGCGTTAGTACGCGCGCTAAAAAATCTTCTTGCGCGCTTCTTCCATGATGCGTTTGGCGCGCGTCGTATTGAAAATACCGCAGGAACAGAACCGGCTGAGGGAAGCCGCGGCCTCCTCCGGAGACCGGCGGTTTTCCTTCACGAAGTCGATCATTTTTCTGGCCAGGGATTGGCTGATCATGCCGTGCCCACACATCGTCGACAGCATAAGCGCATGCCGGTTCGGCGTGTTTTCGCCGATCCCGTCAAAACCCAGAGAATAGCCGACGCTATGGCGCGCGACATGCGCCGCCCGGCAGCAGGCCTGACCGTTTGCGATCGATGATGAAACGTTGATGCTGAGGCCGAAATCCTCTTTCTTCAGGCGCTCGACAAATTTTTCGGCGTTCTCGCGCTTGTCGAACACAGCCGCAAAGGTCGTCGGCGCCGTCGCGCCGTCGATCACGCCCTTAAAGTCAGGGCTATGATCCTTTTTCATCCAATGCTCAAAGACATGCTTTGTGCGTTTGGGGCGAATTGCGCCGCCGTGCATGGCGTCGCCGAGATTCACCGGATCATATTCCAGCGCGATTTCCAGAAACCGGCGCAGCGCCGGCATCGGATCGCCCTGCTTCTTGGCGCCCTTGGCGGGAATCGCGATGACGATGAGATCGTCGGCGAAACTTTCAGCGTCGCCAAACCGGTGCAGCGTATTGGTCATTTCGCCATCTCTGAGCCAAACGCGGGTTCGCGGGCGTCGCCCGCTGCATCATTCCTGCTCATGACCGCTCGGCCAAGGCCCAGATTGGTCTTCGCGCGATTGAGCTTGTAGCCGAGCTTCTCCAGAATTGGCGCAACGACTTTGTCATCGCCGTTTTCGTCGCAGCGCACGCCGACGCCTAGCGCGATCACCGTATCCAGCCGGCGCTCGACCGCGCGTACGATAGCGATGATCTCTTCCGTGCGCGCAACCGGGACCTTGATCTCCAGGATCGCTGAAAGCACTTTTTCGTTCAGCACGTCGGGCCGGATATCACCCGTCGCTGTGTCGGTCATCAGGCCCGTCACCGGATTGTTTTTTTCGAATGGCACGCCGGCGGCGGCGAGGGCGCGGCTCATTTCCTGGATCTGATAGAACCAGGCCCCGACGCCCGGCCGGCCGAACTCGACCGTAAACCCCACCTCGCCCGGCCCAACACGGCCAGACACGTCGTTGGTTTTGACCTCTTCGGTGCCGCGGCCGACGATACCCGTCGATTCATGGGGCACGCGCGGATCGGAAAACGCCCGCCGAACGATGCGCGGCCATTCCAGCTTATCGGGCTCGAACGCTGAAGTCGGGCAGATATCGGGCTCGGGCTCGAACCGCATACGCAGCACCTTCATCGCCTGGCGCGCCGCGCGCACAATGCCCGGAGGCAATTGTTCCTTGGTCAGGCCATTATAGCAAGCGTAGCACTCGACGCATTCGTCGCTGTTGATTTTCGCGCGGTTCACGACGGGGTCGATATAAATGGCGCCCATGGGGCATGCGTATGTGCAATTGCCGCAGGCGACGCATTTGTCCTGGTTGATTTTCATGGCCTAACTCACCTGGACTGGCGCACAGCGCTCATGCCCGCTTTCGCCGACGGACAGCCTCATGCCGCTCGCTCGCGGTGTCAAAAAAGCGCCGGTCACATACCTCATTCATTGAGAGACAAAAATCCCAAACGACGATTTGGCGCAACGATTGGGGTTTCTGTCGTCATTGCCCTCAACCGCCGACGGATAGACGGTGCGCGTAATCGCCTGCGCGGCCGCGCGCAAGGCGTCGCTGACCTCTGCTTGTCGATATACATCCATGCTCTCGGCGTCGTCGGATACCGAGATCGCAGCGACAACGACGCCGAACGCATCGCGCACCGGCACGGCGACGCAGCGCAGAGTCTCGCTGATCTCCCGGTCGTCGATCGCATAGCCTTGCTCGCGGACCCGGGCGATCTCCTTTCTGAACTCGGCCTTGTCAGTGATGGTGTGCGGCGTCAGGGCGACGAAATCGCCATCATGCAGGAACGCGTCGAACGCGCTCTTCGGCAGGGCCGCGAGCAAAACCTTGCCGAGCCCCGAACAATAGGCCTCAAGCTGGGTGCCGACCTGCGTATGCACGCTGAGTCGCCTGGATTCGCCGACCTTGGCGACGTAGGTGACCATATCGTTCTCGAGCACGCCCATGTGAACGATGAGATTGAGCCGCTCGGCCAGGCCGCAAAGGATGCTGTGCGAGGCCTGCGGCAGGAGTTCGCGCGTCGCGACATTGTTTGACAGCGACAGCAGCAGCATGCCCAGGCGGCATTTCCCGTTCGGCGTGCGCACGATCGCGCCGAGTTCGGTCAAAGTGGTGATCAGGCGGTGGCCCGATGCTTCGGGCAACCCCGCGCGGCGGCTCAATTCAGCGCTGGTGAGGCATTCGTCGCGGCTGCGGAACTGACGCAGGATCGCGAACGCTTTTTGCACGGAATGGTTTTTCGGCGTCGCCATACGGTCCCCCATATCCTGCAAGGCGAGATTTTTGTGCTTTTTGCTCGCCCCATCTTCTTGTATACAAGGTGGCGGACCCGTCAAGGTCTTAGGCCTCTGCGCCCGCCGCGCGGCCCGCCGACCGTCCCGGCGCCGCGCGCGCCGACGTAACTGCCATCCTTTCGATGATCGAATGGGCGAAATGGGCATGCAAAAGCGAACTCAGCAAATGCGCATCGCGCGCGAGAAGGGCTGCGAAAATTTTGCGGTGAGAATCAATCGACGACGCCCAGCGATTGGGGTCTATGTTGTTAAGCGCTCGCGGCCGCTCGGCGCGCGGCACGATCAATTGCCAAGCCGCCAGGAGCGATTGATTGCGCGCCGCGTAAACGATCAGGCGGTGTATCGCGCGATTGATCTCGGTATAGCGCGGCCGGTCCGCCGCCTCGAAGCGGCGCTCCAATTCGGCCTGTAAATCCTTCAAAACCTCTATTTCCTCGTCGGTGATACGCTCGCAGGCGAGTCGCCCAGCGA
Organism: Caulobacterales bacterium; assembly: GCA_035549875.1. Taxonomy (GTDB): domain Bacteria; phylum Pseudomonadota; class Alphaproteobacteria; order Caulobacterales; family Aquidulcibacteraceae; genus JAKFWI01. The sequence continues at coordinate 13,098 of DASZPV010000208.1, read as the reverse complement.
GCGATTCCAGTGCGCCAAGGACAAAGAAGACATCGGTTGATTCTTCAGTGTCTAGAGCGGCCACGACGACGCTGCGATTGGGCAGCAGCGTCACCAACCCCTCGGCGGCGAGCGTTCGCAGCGCCTCGCGCACCGGCGTGCGCGACATGCCAAGGCTCTCGCTAAGGGCGACCTCTCGCAGCCGCTCGCCGACGGCGAAGGCGCCCGATTGTATCTTCTCGCGCAGGACGCTGACGGCGTCGCGGTGGCGCGAGCCCTTTACCGGTTCGGCGGCTATGTCTTTTCTTCTAGAAGTTGGCGCGGCCATGCGGTCAGACGGATAAGAGGTTTTTTAATCTTGTATACAATAATACCCTCGTCGACAAGCGCCCTGCTGGACGCCGCTTAGTACACATCGCGCCGGTAGAGCCCGCTTTCCGCCCATTCAGCGAAGCCTTCGGGCCCCAATATCTCCTTGAGCGCCGCTTCAACGCCCTCGGCCATGCCGGTCGCTGCGCCGCATAAATAGACCGCCGCGCCATCGGCCAGCCAAGCGCGCACCTCATCGCCCGCCTGGAGCAGCAGGTGCTGAACATAGGTCCGCGCCGCGCCGTCGCGCGAAAACGCCAAGTCGATGCGCGCGAGCGTTCCCTCTTCGCGCCAGCGGCCAATCTCATCGGCGAAATGAAAATCGTGCTGGCGCGTGCGCTCCCCAAACAACAGCCAATTTGGCCGCGCGCCGCTAATTTGGCGCGCCCTCAGATGAGCCCGTATGCCGGCGATTCCCGATCCATTGCCGATCAGGATCATCGGCGCATCGGCAGGCGGAGCGTGAAACGCCTTGTTTTCGCGGATCCGCAACGCGACCGGATCGCCAATTTCGCATTCCTCCGTCAGCCAGCGCGAGGCGATTCCCAGCGCGCCGTCGGCAAACCGCATCTGCCGGACGACGATTTCGAGGCTCGCGTCGGCGGGAATGCTGGCCAGTGAATAGTCGCGGTGCGCGGCGGACGCATCCAGGAATACATCGCCCGCCGGCCCCGGAAAGATTTCGGCGATGTCGCCCGCCGCCCAATCGAGAGGCCCCTCGACCGGGGCGAGCGCCAGGTGAAAAAGCGGCGCGCCGGGACTACCCGGGTTAAGCCACGTGCGCTTGACCAGCCGGCATCGGCGGAAGGAAGAGCCTCGCCATACGTCAGATGCGGCCAGCGCGCCGAAGCGCGCAGCCGAAGCGCGCCAGGATTCCAGCGCTCCGTTATCGCCGTTATCGACGCGAATCATCTCGGCGGCAGGCTGGGCGCCCGCCGCGCGAAGCCAGGCGTCGAGTTTGTCGCCGAAGGCGCAGAAATGCTCGTAGCTGCTGTCGCCCAGCGCCGCCAACGCGTAGCGCGCTTGGGAAAGATCAGGCGGCTTTGCGCGCATCAGCCGGACAAAGCCGCGTGCGCTGTCTGGCGCATCGCCCTTGCCGGTAGTGCTTACCACGAACAGCAAATCACGCGCGGCGAGATCCCGCGGCGTCACGGCGCCAAGCGAAATCAGCCGGGCAGGCTTGCCGCCGGCGCGCAACGCTTCAGCCGTCCGCCAAGCAATGGTTTCGGCAAAACCGCTCTGGCTGGCGAACACAACCAGCGTACGCAGCTCCGGCTCAATGTACGAGGCGACATTTCGTTGCGCTTGCCGGCGCTTCAGCCAGCCTAGCGCCTTGTGGCGCACATTCACGATTGCGGCGCCTTTCTCACGTTCCGCTCGGTTGGCAGCAAGGATGAAACGCAGTACTTCTTGGGGACAACACGCCAAATGTGCGGCGATGTAACATATCTCGCGCGACACAGCTCTCGTTAAATGAGAGATTAGCGGGCGAAAAGGTTGACAGGCGGCGTCATTGGACGCTTCGCTTTCCCGCCAACATCCGGGTTGAGAATGTCAAATGTTGCTGCGCCCCCCCCTGATCGCCGAAGGCGCGACGGGCGTGTGAAGGTCGCGATCATCGGCTCCGGCAATATCGGCGTCGATCTGATGATGAAGGTGTTGCGCACCTCGGGCGTGCTGGAGATGGGCGCGCTCGTCGGCATTGACCCCGATTCCGAGGGTTTGGGGCGCGCGCGCCGGCTGGGCGTGGCGGCGACAGCGGAAGGCATCGAAGGGCTTCAGCGCTTGCCGGCCTGGCCCGAGATCGAAATCATCTTCGATGCGACCTCCGCCGGAGCGCACAAAAGGCACAGCGAAGTCGCCGCGGCGGCCGGCAAGATCATGGTCGATCTCACGCCGGCCGCGATCGGCCCGTTCGTGATTCCGGTCGTCAACGGCGACCAGCATATCGGCGCGCAGAATCTGAACATGGTCACCTGCGGCGGTCAGGCGACGATACCGATTGTGGCTGCAGTCTCATCGGTCGCAAAGGTGCATTACGCCGAAATCATCGCGTCGATCGCGTCGAAATCCGCGGGGCCCGGCACACGCGCCAATATCGACGAATTCACCGAAACCACCGCTCACGCGATCGAAAAGGTCGGCGGCGCCAAGAAAGGCAAGGCGATCATCATCCTCAACCCGGCCGAGCCGCCGATGATCATGCGCGACACGGTGATCACCTTGTCGAGCGGCGCCGATGAGCCGGCGATCGAGGACGCGGTCCTCAAAATGGTGGAGAAGGTGCAGGCCTACGTGCCTGGTTACGAACTCAAGCAGGATGTCCAGTTCGAGCGGTTCGGCTCCAACAACCCCGTCACGATTCCGGGCCTCGGCACGTTTGAGGGCATTAAGACAAGCGTTTTCCTGCAGGTCGCCGGCGCGGCCCACTACCTGCCTGCCTATGCTGGCAATCTCGATATCATGACATCGGCTGCGCTCAGCACGGCCGAGCGCATCGCGACCAGACGGCTGCTGGCCGAGGTGGCCTGATGGCGTTCGATCCCGTATCCGCGCCGCTCTATATCCAGGACGTGACGCTGCGCGACGGCATGCACGCGATTAGACATATGTATGGGCTCGATCATGTGCGCGCGATCGCCAAGGCGCTCGATGACGCCGGCGTCGACGCCATCGAAGTCGCCCATGGCGACGGACTTTCCGGCGCCAGCTTCAATTACGGCTTCGGCGCACACACTGATTGGGAATGGCTCGAAGCGGCCGCCGATGTCGTCAAACGCGCTCGCCTGACGACGCTATTGCTTCCAGGCATCGGCACGCTGGCCGATCTGCGCCGCGCGCATGAGTTGGGCATCTCCTCCGTGCGCATCGCCACGCACTGCACTGAAGCCGACGTCGCCAGGCAGCATATCGGCGCCGCGCGCGATATGGGCATGGATGTGTCTGGCTTTCTGATGATGAGCCACATGAGCGAGCCAGACACGCTCGCGCAGCAGGCGCTCCTTATGGAAAGCTACGGCGCCCATTGCGTGTATGTTACCGACAGCGGCGGCGCCCTTGACATGGACGGCTACCGCGAGCGGTTGGAAGCCTATGATCGCGTACTGCGGCCCGAGACCGAAAGGGGCATCCACGCCCACCACAATCTGTCGCTCGGCGTCGCTAATTCCATCGTCGGCGCGCAATGCGGCGCGGTGCGCATAGACGCCAGCCTCGCCGGGATGGGCGCCGGCGCCGGCAACACGCCGATCGAAGTGTTCATCGCGGCCATTGACCGTAAGGGTTGGCGGCACAATTGCGATCTCTACCAATTGATGGACGCGGCCGAGCAGCTCGTCCGGCCGCTACAGGACAGGCCGATCCGCGTCGATCGGGAAACGCTTACGCTTGGCTATGCCGGCGTTTATTCGTCCTTCCTGCGCCACGCCGAAAAAGCCGGCGCTGACTATGGCGTTGATGTGCGCGATATCCTGGTGGAACTCGGACGGCGACGCATGGTCGGCGGGCAGGAAGACATGATTGTCGATGTCGCGCTCGATCTTGCGCGCGACAAGGAACGGTCCGCGGCGGACGGGCGATAGTCAGATACTCGGCTGATCCGGCGCACGCTTGATCCATTTGTAGGCCGCGATGGAGTTGCGCCAGAAGTACTTTTCCGCCTGCAGTTTGCTCTTAGACGCGAAATATTCCTTCACCACGCGGAAGACATTATCAACCGGGGCGACGCCGTCGCTGTTGGGCCAATCGCTGCCGAACAGGACGCGATCTTCACCGAACGCGGCGTATATCTGATCGAGCCGCGGCCGATAAGGCGCAAGGTGGAAATCAATTGGGGCGTTTGACACTGGTGCAGGATAGGCGGTGACGACCTGCTGGCGGATCACTTCGGAAAGCTTGACGTAGATCTGCGGCCGCGCGCCGAGTTCCTTGAGCGTATGCGCATACGCAGCCTCAATCTCGGCGGCCGGTTGAAAATTCGGCAGATGATTGACGATGATCCGCAGGGTTGGCACGGCGTCGCTGGCGCGGATGACCGCCTCAAGCATTTCCATTCTCGGATTGGCGACTTCGAGCACCCTGTCCGCGCGCGCAAGATCGCCCAGCTTGCTTACCACCTCCGGATTGTTGATCTGTTCGACGAGACGGTTGTAGCGGATGCCGCGAAACAGCGGATTTTTGGCATAGCGCCCCAGATACTCGCCGAACTCCGGCGCTTCGACCTTTAGGTTCCCGGAAAATCCGACCATGATTTTGTGTTGGGCGATCAAATCGAGAACCCAGAGATTGTCCTCGACCCAATTGCTCGCTTCCACGCAAATCGCACCGACGACGCCCTCCGGGCGCGCCAGTTTCGCGTAGCGAACGGGATCGGCGCCGAGCGTGTTCGAGCTTGAGCCGCGCGGCCCTTTATAGGGCGCGCCTTGCGGACGGTTCGGATCGAACAGGTGAATATGCGTATCGACAATTGGAATCTTATGCGCCTGTTGGGCGTGCGCATCGGAAGACGCCGCCGCCAAAGCGGCCGCGCCGGCGCCAACGAGAAAAGGGCGCCGTCCCAACATCGGGCGCTCGTCACCGTCATCCATGCCGCTCTCCCTCTCTTCGCCGCGCCTTTTATTTCAGCCTGCGTTTGACCATAACGCCGCTCTCGAATGCGAAACAAGCGGCGAGCCCGCTACCGCTTTAGGCGAAAGGCGACAAAGGCGTCGCCGGGCTTCGTCCGCATTGACTGGCCGCCCGCCGCGATCAGCACATATTGGCGCCCGTCAGCGCCCTTGTAGGTCATTGGCGTGGCGTTACCGGCCGCCGGCAATCTGACTTGCCAGACCGTTTTGCCCGTGGCCAGATCGATCGCGCGGAACATTTCATCCTGCGTTGCGGCGATGAAAATCAGCCCGCCGCCGGTCACGATTGAACCGCCGATGTTCGGCGCGCCAAGCGGGATCGGCAGCAGCGTCGGCACGCCCCACGGCCCGCTGTTGCGGGAATCGCCCAGCGGCCGCGCCCAGATCACCTTGCGCGTTTTCAGATCGACCGCCGTCAGCATTCCATAAGGCGGCCGTTGGCACGGCACGTCGAGCGGCGTCAGGAATCCCTTCCAATGCACAGCGTAAGGCGTGCCAGCCATCGCCGCGCCAGGCGGCGGCCGGGGCGCGCCGGGCTTCGGCGGTCCCATCCTGGGCACTAGGCCTTCGGCGTCGGCCTGGGCGCGCCGTATGAGTTGATCGTAATCGGCCATCCGGTTGGAGTTGACGATCATGACGCCGCGCGCCTCATCGACCGCTACGCTGCCCCAATCGATCCCGCCCAGTTCGCCCGGCAGGCGGATCGTCGGCCCCAGACGCGGCGTAGTGAATATTCCATCGTAGCGCGACTCGCGAAATTTGATCCGGCAATAAAGCTGATCGAACGGCGTCAAACCCCACATATCGGCTTCCGTCAGCTTCGGCCCAAGGAAATCGGGCATGCCAACAGAGAACGGTTGCGTCGGCGAGGTGCGCTCGCCTGGCAAATCCGAGGCGGGCGCGGGACGTTCTTCGACTTTGGTCAACGGCGCGCCGGTGCGGCGGTCGAGCACGAAAATCTGCGCGGTCTTTGTCGGCACGAACACCGCCGGCGCCGTCGTCGCGCCCATCGGGAAGTCCGCCAGCACCGGCTGGGCAGCGAGATCGTAATCCCACAAATCGTGATGCACCGCCTGAAACGTCCAGCGCACGGCGCCGGTGGCGGCGTCGAGCGCGACGAGCGCAGTGGAGAATCGATCCGTTTCCGGCGTGCGGTGGCCGCCGAGAAAATCAGGACTGCCATTTCCCATCGGCACAAACACCAGGCCGAGCGCTTCATCGCCGCTGAACACGGTCCAGGCGTTCGGCGTGGACGGCGTGTAGGTCTCTCCCGGCGCCAGCAATTGGCGACGATCGGGCCGGCCAGGATCGAACGCCCATTTCAGCACGCCGGTCACGGCGTCGTAACCGCGGACAACGCCGGGCGGCACATCGATGGATTGGTTGTCGGCCACAAAGGCGCCGATCACCGCGACGCCGTTGACGATGGTTGGCGGCGAACTCGGACTGGTCCAGCGCGCCGGCAGATCGCCGAGGCCCTCGCGCAAATTGACCGCGCCGCCAGCGCCAAAGCCAGCGCAGGGCCGGCCAGTCTTTGCATCGAGGGCGATCAGCCGGTTATCAGCCGTTCCGAGCAACACGCGGGTCGGGCAATCGGCAACGCCTTTCGGCGCGCGGAAAAATGTAACGCCGCGGCATACCGTCCGCGCAAGATTTTCTTGATCGAGTTTCGGATCGTGGCGCCAGATTTCCTTGCCGGTCACCGGATCGAGCGCGAACACGCTGCTGAACGCAGTGCAGCCGTAAATCGCGCCGTCCGCCATCAGCGGCGTGACTTCGAGATTGCCGCGCCGCGCGCCATCGGGCCCGTAAAGGCCGGCGTGATAGACCCAGGCCTGCTCAAGGCCGGCCGCGTTACGCGGCGTGATTTCACTCAGCGGCGAATAGCGCGCGCCGGAAAGATTGCCGCCGTAATGCGTCCACGCGCCAGCGTCCACCGGCTGCGGCTTGGCTTCAACGGCGAAAGATTGGCCCGCGCTGCGGCCAAGTCCGATCGCGTTGGCCGCACTCACTGCGATCAGCAAACCGATAGCCGCGATCGACGCGGCGCGCCCTGCCATGCTTACATAGCGCCCGCTCGGTTGCAGGGCGGCGCCCACGGCCGGCAAGAGCAGCCAGCCGCCGGCGACCGCCAGAAACACCACGCGCGGCATCAGCGCCCAGCCGTCGAGGCCGACTTCGCAAAGGCTCCAGATCACGGTGCCTAGAAAAACAACGCCATAGAGATGAAGGCCGTCGCGGCGGCGAAGCAAAACCAAAATCGCCGCAGCGATAACAGCCAAGCCGGCTATCGCATAGTAAAACGAGCCGCCCAGGCGCGCGAGATAGATGCCGGGAACAAGCATCCCCAATCCCGTCGCCAGCAACAGAATGACGGTCGCCGTGCGCGCAGCGATGGTGGCGAAGCCGCCCTTGACTGTTGCCTCTGAAGGCACGAACGATCCCCCCTGCGCGCGGGCGACGCCATCTTGGGTCGCCTCCCCTTGTTGGCAGAGGAAACCAGAATTTCCGCCGCACGCCTAGCGCAATAACCCCGGTCTTGTGTAGCAAGCACAAGAGGCGGAGACCGGTTCGCATTAGACTGGCGCCGCAAAGCGAAGGGGCATTCAATGTTTTCTTTCACCGGGCTCTCGAAAGCCATCGCCCGCATCGCGCCTCCCGCGGTTGTTGTTGCATGCGCCCTGGCCTTCAGCACATGGCTCCCCTCCTTGAACGCGAGGGCTCAGACGCCGGCCCCGCAACAAGCCGAGACCCTGTTCAACACCACATGCGTGGCCTGCCACGGCGCCGGCGGCGGCGGCGGCGACCGCGCGCCGGCGATAGCCGACAGCATGAAGCTGCGCGCGATGCCCGATGCGCAGATCAGCGGCATCATCCGCAACGGCACGCCCGGCGGCATGCCGCCTTTCGCGCTGAGCGACGCTGAACTGACGCAGATCACCGCCCTAATCAGGTCCAAGAATCAAATCGCCGCCAGCACGGCCGATCCGCAGCAAATTGCGTCGGGCAAGCTGTTTTTCTTCGGCAAGGGCGAATGCGCCACGTGCCATGCGGTGGCAGGCGCCGGCGGTTCGCGCGGCCCCGATTTGACGACGGTCGGCGCTCGATCGACCGCCGCGGAGATCGACCAGGCGCTGACAAATCCCACAGCATGGATGGGATTTAGCCAGGGCGGCGCGTGCGCGGGCTGGGCGGCCTGCGCGTACAGCCAGTGGAGCGTGGCGAATGTGAGGTTGCGCGATGGATCGGCTTTGCGCGGGTTTGTGCGCAATCAAAGCGAACATGACCTGCAACTGCACACGTTCGACGGCAAGATACACATGCTGACCGAGGCGCAATATGTGTCGATCGAGCGCGAAAACGCTTCCTACATGCCGCCGATAAAGGCGACGGCGGAAGAAAAGCGCGACGTCATCGCCTACCTGCAGAGCCTGAAGGCCCAGCCGCTGGGCCCGCTCACGACAGCGCCCGCCCCGACGCCAGCGGAAATCGCCGCCGTCATTCGGCCCAAGCCAGGCGATTGGCCGTCTTACGACGGAACGCCGTCGGGCAATCGCTATAGCGCGCTTGATCAGATCAACACGGTGAACGCATCAAAGCTGCAAGCGCGGTGGACGTTCGCGCCAGGCGGTACCGGCCTTGAGAACACGCCGACCGTCGTCGATGGCGTGATGTATGTCACCGGCGCGCAGCAGATTTGCGCGCTTGACGCCCGATCCGGCCGCAGCATCTGGTGTGCGGCGCGCAATGCCGGTCAGCCCGTAACCGCCGGCGGCGTCGTCGATCCGCCACAAGCGCCGCGGGCGGCGCGCGCCGTTGCGGCCGGGCCCGCCCCGGGCAACCGTGCGTTCGGCGGCATCGCCAACGGTTCGGGCCCCAACCGCGGCGCCGCCGTGCTGGGCGACCGCGTCTATTTCGTCTCCGATGACGCCTATATGGTCTGCCTCAACCGTCTCACCGGCGGCGTGATCTGGACCGTGCCGCTCACCGATCCGGCGTACAAGGGCCGCTATTACAATACCGCCGCGCCGCTGGTTATCGGCGATCTGATCGTGTCTGGCGTGGCCGGCGGCGACACGCCGTTGCGCGGCTTCGTCGCCGCATTCAAGGCCGCGACCGGCGAACTCGCCTGGCGGCTCTGGACGATCCCCAGGCCCGGTGAACCATTGGCCAAAACCTGGAAAGGCAGCGCCCTGCCGACTGGCGGGGGCGGCACCTGGACGACCGGCTCATACGATGTCGAGACGAACACGCTGTATTGGGCCGTGGGCAATCCCTATCCAGATTATGACGGCACGGAGCGCGGCGGCGCGAACTTGTACTCAAATTCAGTGCTGGCGATTGATCCAGCCAACGGCCGCGTGAAGTGGCATTTCCAGTTCACGCCGCACGATCTGCATGACTGGGACGCCTCCGCGCCGCTGGTCTTGGCCGACGCCGTGTTTCGCGGTCAGAAACGCAAATTGCTGCTTCAGGCCAACCGAAACGGATATTTTTATGTTCTCGATCGAACCAATGGAGAGTTCCTGCTCGGCAAGGCCTTCGTGAAAAACCTGACCTGGTCGAGCGGAATCGACCCAAAAGGCGTCCCGATCCTGCTGCCCAATAATTTTCTCACCGACGAGGGCGTGATCACCTGCCCGAACGTGCGCGGCGCGGCCAATTGGTACTCGACCTCGTTCAGCCCGGTGACGCAATTGTTCTACGTCTCGGCGGCGGAAACGTGCGGACTCTATCGCAAGGGCGCGGGGCCGCGTCAGTTTACGTCTCCCACGCCGCGTCAACCCGAGAGAAGATTCGTCCGTGCGCTGGATATTTCAACCGGTGAAATCGTCTGGGAAAAGGAATTGGTCGGTCCGCCAGACGCCAATTACGGCGGCGTGCTCACAACTGCCGGCGGCCTTGCTTTTCATGGCGAGACCGGCGGCGGATTTGCGGCGGTGGACGCCAGGACGGGCAAGACGCTTTGGCATTTCTCCAACAACGACAACTGGCGCGCCACCGCGATGACCTACCTCGCCGATGGCAAGCAGTACGTGGCGATCGCGGGCGGAAGCAACATTGTGGCGTTCGCCCTGGGCGAGTAACCGCGGACGTACGCAAAGGCGCGCCAACCCCAACGCTGAAACGCACCGGCCCTTCCGCTAGGCCATCCTCTCACCTAGTGACAGGAATGACGCCGAGAAATTTGCAACCCTTTCGGATTTGTACACGCTCTCTCCTGGGAACCGGCGAAAGACTGGTTGGGAGGATTAGAGATGCGAAGCAAAGATATTCGATATGGCGGTTCGCTCCTGGCGCTGATCGTCGGGTGCTTGGCGTCGGCGCAGGCGCAAGCGCAAACCACGCCTAACGCAGACGAAATCGTCGTCACCGGCACGAGCATTCGCGGCGCGCCGCCTATCGGTTCCGGCGTTGTTTCCGTTGGCCGTGAAGCGATCGAACAGACATCGGCTCAGACCGTGCAGCAAATTCTGCGATCGGTCCCCGCCCTGACCGGCCTTGGCGCAACACCGCAAGGCGGCAATCCGGGCAACGCGTTCTATGCGCCGACGATCCATAGCCTTGGATCGAGTTCGAGCAATTCCACCCTTGTGCTGGTCGATGGTCATCGGATTTCGCCAGGAAGCCAACAGCAAACGCTCACCGACCCGAACATGGTGCCGCCAATCGCGCTCGAACGAGTCGAAGTGCTGGCCGAGGGCGCATCTTCGGTCTACGGCTCTGACGCGGTCGCCGGCGTGGTGAACTTCATCACGCGGCGTAATTACGATGGCCTCATGGTCACAGGCCAGGCGGGCTGGGCCGATGGCTGGAAGTCCGAGAACGCGGGCGTGCTTTGGGGCAACAAGTGGGACGACGGCTCCGTGATGCTGGCGTACAATTATTCCCACCGCAGTTCACTCGCCACGGCGGATCGAGATTTCCTCAATCGCGACCACACCGCGCAAGGCGGCACGAATTTCGGTACATTCTTCTGTTCGCCGGCGACGATCCAGCCGCAGGGCGTGAGCAACATCTATCTTTCGGCGACATCGGCCACCAATATCGCCAATACCGCCGCAAACTCGCCGTGCCAAAAAACGCTCTACGGCGACGCCTTTCCTGACGAAACGCGCAACAACGCCATGCTAAAAGTGCACAAGGACGTGAGCGACAAGCTCTCCCTTGGTCTGGACGTCGTTACTCGGTCGTCGAAAACACCTCGAACGTAGCGCGCGGCACGCTGACGACAACGGTATTCCGCACCGGCACTCAGGCCAATCCGTTCTACGTCAACCCGCCTGGCGTCGTGGCGGGGACTACGGCCGGCGATCGCCAGCAAGTTCGCTGGGACGCCGATGCGCTGCTGGGGCCTGGCGCGACTTCCTACAACAACAACACTGATTATTACGTCGCCGGCAACGGCGAATACAGGCTCAGCGACAAATTCCAAATCTCCTTCCTCGCGCTCCACGGCGCCGAGGATAGTTCAGTCGGCAACAAAGGCCTGCTTTGCGGCAGTTGCGCAAACCTCGCGCTCAACGGAACAACCAATGCCGGCGGCAGCCTGACGCAAGTGTCGGTTCCCGGCACGACGACGCTCATTACACAATTACCCCTCACCGCGGCCAACGCGCTCGACGTCTGGAATCCGCCCGGTTCCAATCGCACGTCGGCCGATGTGCTCAAGCGCCTTGTAGACAACTACACACGCTCCGACTGGTATTACAAACTTGACCAGGCGCGCGTCGGCCTTAACGGCGAGTTGTTCAACCTGCCGGCGGGACCAATCCGCTTTGCGGTCGGGGCTGAATACGCCAAATACGAACTCGAAATGGTCCGCGCGCGGCCCAACAATACCGGGCCGTCTTCATCGGGAACGGAATATTTCAACCTGCTTCTCGATCGGAGCGTGAAGTCCGGCTATGTCGAAATGATCCTGCCGATCATTTCGGAGGATCAGAACGTTCCGCTTGTGCGCAAGCTCGAACTGAACCTTTCGGATCGTCTGGACGATTACGACGACACGGGCCAAACGGAAAACCCGCGCATAGCGTTCGGCTGGGAAGTCGTGGACGGCCTTCGGTTACGCGGCAATTACTCAGAATCGTTTGTCGCTCCGCAGCTCAGCAGCTACGGCGACCGCACGCGCGGCGGACTCACCTCGTTCAGCGGTTACGGCTCATCGACACAGACGATCACGGTGCCGATCTCGAATTTCCCGTTGGCGGCGCAATTGCCCGGCGCCGTCTGCAACGGCGTAACCTGCACGATCGGCAGCGCCAGCCCAGGCATCTCGCTAAACGGCGGCCCTGCCGATCCCCAACCAGGACGCGGCGTTGGCTGGTCGTTCGGCGTCGACTTGGCGCCGCCTTCTTCGAGCCTGAAACTATCGGCGACGCTGTTCAACACCAGACTAATCAATCAAATCACTGGGACCAGCGTTTCCAACGCGATCAACTCGACGGCGCTCAACAGCAATCTGCGCTTTTTCCCGAATGGCGCGACGGCGGCCGACATCCAGGCGGTGGCGGGCGACTTCCCGCAGACATCCGTGCTGCCGGCCACCATTTATTATATCTTGTCGGTGCGTCAGCAGAACGTGCTTAATCTGAACATTCAGGGCATCGACGCCTCGGCCGACTACCAATTGCCGGAAACGCCGATCGGCGTCTTCTCGCTCGGCGGCTCAATCTCCTATTTCACGAAGTTCGATCAGAAGATTAAGGGCGGTCAATGGTTTAGCGTGCTGGGCAGCACGGGCTTCAACAACACCTTCCCGTCGATCCGCACCCAGGCGCGCGGTAATGTCGGCTGGAAGATCGGCGGATTTGAAGCAAACGTGTTCGCCAATCACATCAGCTCCTATCGTAACTGGAGCAGCACTACGGTCATTCCGGTAATCAACACCAACGGAAACCCTGCCGGCGGCGGCGATAAGGTCAAGGCGAATACGCTCTACGATCTGAACTTGACCTATAATTTCAAGACCACGCAGGTGTTCGCGAACGTGGACAATGTCTTCGACAAGAACCCGCCCTTCTACAATAGCGCGAGTGGCGTGGATTCTTACGGCGGCAACATTCTAGGCCGTGTCGTAACCGTCGGATTCCGTTCACGCTTCTGACGCACGCCCCCCCCC
>DASZPV010000207.1:0-42486 GCA_035549875.1 Caulobacterales bacterium | reverse complement strand
GCGCCGAGGCGATCGTGCGAACGCTGGCCGATTGCGGCGTCAGCGCCTGTTTCGCCAATCCGGGCACGAGCGAAATGCACCTGGTCGCCGCACTCGACGGCGAGCCGCGTATCCGCTCCGTCCTCTGCCTGTTCGAGGGGGGCGCCACCGGCGCGGCAGATGGCTTTGCGCGTGTGACGGGCAGGCCGGCGATGACGCTGCTGCACTTGGGGCCCGGCTATCTCAACGGCGGCGCCAATCTGCATAACGCGAAGAAAGCCTACGCGCCCTCGGTCAACATCGTCGGCGATCACGCGCTCTATCATCGCCAATTCGATACGCCATTAAGCTCGGACATTCACGGCCTGGTCGCGCCGATGGCGGTTTGGGTGGGCGAGCCTACTGGTCCCGCGGACGCTGGCGTGCAGGCGGCGCGGGCTTATGCCGCTTCGTTCGGTCCGCCCGGCGGGCCTGCCTTTCTGATTGCGCCCGCCGATACGGCGTGGAGCGAAGGCGGCGTGGTCGCCGCGCCGATCGCGCCGCGGCGTCCGGAGCCCGCTTCGCGCGCGGCGATCGAGCAAGCTGCGCGCGCAATCGGAGCGGCGAACAAGCCAGCCCTGCTGCTCGGCGCGGATGCGCTAAGTAAAACCGGACTGGAGCACGCCGCGCGGCTTGGCGCGGCGGGCGTCAAGGTGATGATGGAGACGTTTCCGGCCAACCAATATCGCGGCGCCGGCATTTTTGCGCCGGCGCGGCTCGGTTATTTTGCGGAAATGGCGCTCGCCGAACTGGAGGGCGTCGATGTCCTTGTTCTGGCCGGCGCCAAGGCGCCGATTTCATTCTTCGCTTATCCGGGAAAACCAAGCGTGTTGACGCCGGAAGGCTGCATGACGATTTTGCTCGGCGCGCAGGAAAGCGACGCTACTGCAACGTTGATGGCGCTCGCGGATGCGATGGGCGCGCCACTCGATCCGCCAATCGCACCGCCGAGCGCCGCACCGATCATGCCCGGCCCGCTCAATACATTCGCGATTGGCGCGTGCCTCGCCAAGCACATGCCCGCCGGCGCCATCGTTTCGGATGATGGCGTAACATCGGGCCTGGCGATCTACGCCGCCACGATGGGCGCTGCGCCGCATTCATGGCTGTTCGGAACGGGGGGTGCGATTGGCGGCGGCACGCCCGTTGCGGTCGGCGCGGCGGTGGCGGCGCCGGAGGCGAAGATTATCTGCATCGCCGGCGATGGCGCCGCGATGTACACGAACCAGGCGCTGTGGACGATGGCGCGCGAAAAACTCGATGTTCTGACGATCATCTGCGCCAACCGTTCTTACCGTATCCTCAACATTGAATTCGAGCGCACCGGCGCTGGCGCCCCCGGGCCGATCGCGCAGCAGATGCTGTCTCTGGAAAATCCGGTGATCGATTGGGTGAAACTCGCCGAGGCGCAGGGTGTGCCCGCCGCGCGCGCCATGACTGCCGAGGAGTTCGAGGCGCAGCTAATACATTATCTCTCGCTGAGCGGCCCGAAGCTGATCGAGGCGGTGATTTGACGATCCGTGGCGTGACTTTGGCGCGCATGCGGACCGGGGAGCGCCGCGCGCTGACCGCGGGCGAGCGCGCCATGGCTGCGGCGATGTTCGGCGCGCGCCTGCCGCTCGACGGCATCGCAATCTTTCAGGCGCCGCCCTTGCCGTTTCAGGCGATGGTTCCGCTCGGCAAGACCGTGGTGTTCTCCCTTTGGCGCGCTGCGCGGGATTTCACCCAGGCTGATCGAGCAGAGCAGGGCTGGCTCATCCACGAATTGGCCCATTGCTGGCAGGCGCGCCAGGGGATCGTCTTGCCGGTCGCGAAATTGCGCGCTTTGGGCTCGCGCGCTTATCGTTACGAACTGGCGCTGGGAAAGCCGTTCGGCGCCTACAACATCGAGCAACAGGCCGAGATCGTGCGCCACCTTTTTCTCGCACGCGTTGGCGCGCCCGAATGCGGAGCGCCGCCGCTTGTGCATCTGCAAGAAATCTGGGCGGCCGCTTAGTACTTGTAGCGCGCCGCCAGCGCCTGCGAATAGCGCGCGCCCTGCGTCTTCAACTGGTTTTCGGCGCTCTGCGCTTCCGGCGTGCAGATGGAATAACGCTGTTCCACCTCGCGATAGCCTTCGTTGAATTCGGCCACCATCAGCGCGCGCCGCGGCGTGCCGGGCGGGCCTTCAAGGTTCATGAATTTCTGCATCTGCTCGCGCCATTTCTGGTCGCCCTTGCCGGCGCAGAGAACGCGGATGTAGTGCGCCCCGCCCAGAACATGGGCCAGACCCGCAAGATCGTTTTCGAATGCGGGTCTTGCCGGCGCGGCCGACGGCGCCTGGGCGCCGGCCGGCGCGGCGAGCGCCAGGGCGGCGAGGGCGTAGAAAGCGAATTTGACTTTCATAGCCTTACGATAGCCAAGCCCGTCTGAAGCCGCGCTGAACATCTGCGTTACGAGGTTTGCCGCCGGCAAAAGCTCTGGGCGTTCAGGTGCTCCTGCAAATCGGCGATGGCTTCGGGCTTGCGCAGGTTCAGCCAGTAGCGGGCCGCGCCTTTCCATCCGTCGGTGGTGAACCCGGTCACGATTTTGTCGTGCGCGGATGTGGCGGCGAGGATTTTGACGCCGCAGCCCAGATTGGTTTGCGGATCGGCCAATTGCGCGACGCCCACATTGGCGCAGCCGTAACGCTGCGCCGCCTCGGGCGTGATCTGCAACAGGCCCCGCCGGTTTTGCGCGCCGGCTTTTGCCGGATCCAGTCCGCTTTCGACGAGGGCGATTTCGGAAACGGCCGCGACCCAGAATTCTTTTTTGGCCGCGTCATCGAGCTTGCCGTAGTTTGGGCAGAAAGCGTCCATGTCGGCCGGCGCCGCGGCGATCAGCGACACGCCGTCGGCATCGATCGCGGTGCGGGCGATCTGCGTCCAGCTATCGCCCTCCGGCCGGTCATTCCATGCCGTCTTTGCTTTCGGCGCGTTGGAGAAGATGTCGCCCAGCAGGCCGCCGCTACTGGGGGCGCCGGGCCCGCCGGTGGTGCCGCACGCAGCCAGCAGCAACAGGCATCCCAGGATCAAAGCACGGCGCATGGGCAATCTCCTTGCCGCGGGTTCTAGCGCCCGCCTGCGGCGGAGGCGAGGCGGATTGCGGGCTGGCGCACGGCTTTTACTCACAGGCCGCCGGGCAGTTTCACCGGCGGCGGTTCGGCGACGTTGGAGAGTGGCGGCGGCGTGGCGCTGGGCTGGGCGTCTTCATAATCGCCGCCAGCCGTAACCAGACCGAGATTGAGGAAGCTCGCGCCGGCAGGCGTCAGGCCTTTGTTGTTGGAAATAGCGAGCAGCACTGGCTCCTGGCGCGGCGCATTGCCGGCGAAATAGGTGTCAGAGCCGTCCCACAAAATGTCGGGCAGCTTCACGCCGCGTGCGGCCAGCGCCTTGAGATCGCCGCCGGGCGCCATGCCCGCCTGCCCAAACCGGTTGCCGCTGATGATGATGTTGCGCGGCAGCGCGCTGAATTTCGCATCGCTCGCCGGGCCGCGCCACGCCAGCAGGAAGACGTTGACCGAGCCGTTCTCGCCGATGTCGTTGTCGAGTACGGCGGCGTTCAGCGTGGCGGTGAGAACGACGCCAGTCCCGACTGGCGCACTGGCGGCGAACGTGCCGGCAGGCCCGCGGCTGGCGCCGTCGTTGCCGGATATCTGGTTTTTCACGATCCGCAGGCCCTGGCCGGGCGCCTTGCCGGGCAGGTCGTAGGCCGCCACGCCCACGGCGTTCTTGGTGACCATGTTCTTCGTGAAGTCTATGCCGACGCTGTTTTCAATCGCCGCGCCGATCGTGTTTTGCGCAAAGGTTGAATTTTGTACGACGACGTTTTGCGCCTGGCTGAGGCGCAGGCCGGCATTCGCCGCGCCGCGCGCTACGATATTGTCGAGCAGTACGTTCTGCGTGTCTTCGACGGCGACGCCGGAAAGCGAACTGGCGGCGACGAGGTCGCGCAGGCTGGCCATGCTGGCATGGCTCGTGCGGATGGCGTCGCCTTTGCAATTTTCTACCGCAAAGCCGCGTAGCTCCATGCCGGCGCCGCTCAGCGAAAGGCAAGGGGCCGGCGCGGTCTGCCCGGTGAACGAAAGCACGGTCTTGTCCGGGCCCTCGCCGCGGAGACTGAACTTGTTCACTGTAGCGGAAAGCCCGGCGGCGAGTTCGTAGCGGCCTTTTTCCAGCGCAATGCGGTCTCCCGGCTTCAGCGCGGCGAAGGCGCCGGCGAATTCGGCCTGCGCCTGCGGGCCGGGCTTGACCTTGTAGGTTTTTGCAAAGGCGGGGCTGGCGATAAGCAGCGCGACCGCCGCGATGGCGTAGGCTTTCATGACTTCTCCTGCGCGGCGCAGCATAGGGGCGCCTGCCGGTTTTGGCGACCACGCAACTCACAGATCACGCGATCGAAAAGCCGCCGTCGATGACGAATTCGGCGCCGGTGTGAAACGCCGACGCGTCCGACGTAAGATAAACCGCGATTCCCGCAAAATCGCTCGGCTCGCCCCAGCGCTTGAACGGCACGCGCCCGATTGTCCGCTCGGTGAACGTCTTGGAAGCCTGCCGCGGGGCGGTCAGGTCAGTGGCGATCCAGCCGGGCAGGATCGCATTGGCGCGAATGCCGGCGCCGGCATATTCCACCGCGATGCCGCGAATCAGCGCCAGCAACGCCGCCTTGGTCGCGGCATACGCCTGCATCCGCGGCGCGCCGACGCGTGCGGCGATCGACGAGATCGCCACCAGCGAACCGCCCGGATCGCCGGCCTTGGCGCGCGCGGCCATGTGTTTGCAAGCCTCGCGCAATGTAAAGAACGCGCCATCCAGATTGGTCGAAACGATCGTGTGCAATTCCTTCGCGTCCGCATCGAGGAAGGCCGGCGCGGTCCCGCCGATGCCGGCATTGGCGAACACCGAGTCGAGCCGGCCGAAATCGGCCAGCACTTCGGCGATCCCTGCGCTGACGGCTTTTTCCTGGCTCACATCGACCTCGTAGGCCTTGGCGCGCACACCCTGCAGGAGCAGGGACTGCACCGCCTCTTCGTTGCGCGCGCTATCGCGGCCCCAGATCGCCACGTCGCAGCCGGCTTGCGCCAGGCCCTCGGCCATGCCGAATCCAATGCCGCGATTGCCGCCGGTGATCAGCGCAACCTTGCCGCTGAGATCGAACAATGGATAGCTCATGCAGGCGGCCCCGACGCACGATCCAAGTTCGGCGGCGGGCGGTCAAGCACAGGCTGGCGTTTCGCATAAGACGGGAGCGGAATGTGATCGAGGAAGGCGCGGCGCCCGAGCCGGGATTGCGTATGGCCCGCATCATCGGCGCCGTGCTGGTCAATCTCGTTCCGGTGTTCGGCGTACTGTTCGGCGGCTGGAGCGCGTTTGCGCTGATGCTGCTGTACTGGCTGGAGAACGTCGTCATCGGCGTATTCAACGCCGCGCGCATGATCGCGTCGGGCGTCGCGCAGGGCCCGGCGGGCATCGCCGCATGCCTGTTCGTCGTGCCGTTCTTCACGTTCCACTACGGCATGTTCTGCCTGGTCCATGGCGTGTTCGTATGGACCATGTTCGGGCAAGGCTTTGCGCAGATGGCCGCGATCGACGGGCCGTTTGATCTGTCGAATCTTGTCGGCCGCGTGATCGCCCTCACGCCCGGCTTGCGCGCCGGCTTCATCTCGATCGTGATCTGGCAGAGCGTGCTGTTCTTCGTGTTCTTCCTCGGCCGCGGTGAATTTCGCCGCACCGATCCGATGACGCAAATGGCCGCGCCCTATGGGCGGATCATCGTGCTGCATGTCACGATCCTGGCCGGCGGCTTTGTCGTGCTCGCGCTCGGTCAGCCTGTGTTCGGCGTGCTGATCCTTGCGCTGCTCAAGACCGCGTTCGATCTGTTCGGAACGGGCTGGAAAAATAAAGAAAACGCCGAACGCAGCGAAGCGTGGAACAAAGGCAGGGCGCTTCTTGTCGCTGCGCTCAAGGCGCGGGCGGCGGGCAAGACGCAAGCGCCGCCCCCGCCCGGATGACGCGCTTGAGATCGGCCGTCAGGTCGAGCTTATCAATGTCGGCCAGGTTCACGAACCGCGCGTCGGCCGCGTCGTCGCCCGCTTGCGGCTCGCCGCTGCGCCAGCGCGCGGCGAATTCGGCGATGACGTAATGATGCGTCAGTACGCCGGCCTGCGCGAACAGGCCGTCGAACACTTCGATCAGGCCGACGAGATCGGCTTCCACGCCCGTCTCTTCGCGCAATTCGCGAAGCGCGGCGGCCCTCGCGGCCTCGCCCCATTCGATGCGTCCGCCGGGGATCGACCAGGCGCTGGCCATCGGCGCGGCGCCGCGCCGGATCAGCAGCACGTCATCACCGCGCAAACACACGACGCCGACACAGGGAACAGGCCCGCTCATCGCGACTTTTTAGGCCGTGCGGGCGCCGGCGCCTAGAAATCGCCGCGCGGAACGGGCTTTATCGGCGCGGGAGACTTGCTTATGCGCCGTTCCGCACTTCTGGCCGCCGCGATCGTCCTTGGTCTGGCGACGCCGGCCCTGGCCAAGGCGCTGAGCGCCGCCGAGGCCAAAAAGGCGTTCTTCGGCCTCGACATGACCGGTGTCTATGAGCCGGACGGCACGCCCTGGCGCGAATGCGTCAAGCCGGATGGCGAGACCGTCTACTGGTATCGCGGCACGGTCGATTTAGGCCGCCTCGCCATTCGCAAGGACGGCGCGCTCTGCTTTTCCTACAAATCGTCCGACTATTCGCAGACGGACAATTGCTACACCGCAGTGCGTCAGGGCGCCGGCTATCGTTTCACGCACGTGGCCGATCCCAGTTCCGTGTTTGTCGCCAAGCAGGCCAAGCCGATCAAGTCCTGCCCGGATCCAGAGGCGCCGACGGTTTGATTGTTCAGCGTTAGCGGAGCCGCCGTTTGTCGCCGGTTCGCCAGGCTAGGGTGCCTTTGGCGAAGGGCCGTACTCGTTGGTTTTGTCCTGACCGGGCAGGAGCGCAACCACGAGTAGGAACAAGGCGCCGGCATAGGGAACGAGCACCAGCAGATAAAGCCAACCGTTCATGCCGACATCGTGCAGCCGGCGTACAGCCACCGAAACGGCTGGGCCCACGAGGACAAGTGAGCCGAGAACCGTCAGCACCGGCCCCCAGCCCACGCCCCCCATGGCAGAACTTATGACGAGATCGACGATCAGCAGCCCGAACATGAACACCGTCGCGAACAGCGCGAACCACCAATATTCAGCGCGCCGCGCGCGGCCTTTGCCGTTGATCCACGGCTTCAGGCATTTCTGGAAATAGCCCCAAGGCGATGGCGAGGGCGAAACAGCGGCGGCATTTTGGGGGGGTGGTGAATAGGCGGTCTGCTGCGGCGCAACCGGGGGCGGCGCGTAAGCGGGTTGAGGCTGCGGCGCGGGGCGCGGTTGCGCGCCGGCGCCGACTGCGCGCTCCACTGCGCTAACAAGAAGGCGCCAGTTGGAATCATTCTGGTCGCCCTGCCAGTGGGACAGGTTGGCCGCCTGAATTTCGCCGAAGCCGAAAGGCGGCGAACTGCCGTCGATAATGACCGGGATCAGCTTGCCGCGGTCGCGCGCCAGACGCGCTTCCTCGCGCACCCATTGCGACGCGGTGGAAGTCTTGCTCCACAGCACGATCGCCGCCTTGCTGCTCGCCAGTTTCTCCTCAAGGAAATCGGCCCAACTCGATCCGGGCGGAATTTCAACGTCCCAGAATGACTTGTATCCAGCTTGTTCAAGCGCCGCGGCGATCGCCGCCGCCCGGTCCCGGTCCTCGCGCGCATAGGAAAGGAAGATGTCCGCCATGCCGGCCCCCGTCGCGCCGCACGGGCGGTCGCGAGTCGGCAGGGTAATGGGGTGCGGGGGGCATGGGTAGGTGAGCTTGTGCCTTGTCAAAAGGTCCCGAATGTTATAACGATGGTTATAACGGAGCGTGCGATGACGAAGCTGAAGCTCACCAAGATCGGCAATTCCGTGGGCGTTATCTTGCCCAAGGAAATGCTCGCACGCCTCAATGTAGTTCAGGGCGACGAATTGATCGCAACAGAAGAGCAAGGCGGCCTGCGCCTTAGCGCGTATTCGCCAGAAGTTGAGCGCCAGATCGACGCCGGGCTCGACGTGATGCGCCGCTATCGCCACACGCTGAAAAAGCTGGCGGAATGACCGAGCCGGTTTGGCTCGAATATGACGCGCTGATCGCATTGCACGCAGCGACGATCATGGAGCATGGCGGCTCGCCGGGCCTGCGCGATGACTCGGCGCTTGCGCGCGCGCAGAACGTTTTTGCGTATGAGGGGGTGGAAGATATTCCGCGTCGGGCGGCGACTTACGCCTTTGGCATTGCGAAAAACCATCCGTTCATCGACGGCAACAAGCGCTCGGCCTTCCTCGCTGCGATCGTATTCATTGAAACGAATGGCTTGGCGTTTTCGGCCACAGAGGCGGACGCGGCCGACATATTCCTCGGCCTCGCCGCCGGCGATGTGACGGAGGAAGCGCTGACCGACTGGCTGCGCGCAAATAGCGCTGCGCGCTAGATTCGTTTCTCCAGCATTTCCGTCAGCCGGTCCACCGCCACGGCGAGGCGCGCGATTTCCTGTTCCCGCAGCAGATCGATCTTCTGGTGCAGCGTTTCGATTTCGAGTTCGGCTTTGCAATTGACGTCGAAATCGTCGATCGCGCGGCGCCGGTCGATGTCGGACTGGCGGTTCTGGCTCATCATGATGATCGGCGCCGAATAGGCCGCCTGGAATGAAAGCGCGAGATTCAGCAGGATGAACGGGTAGGGGTCGAACGGTCTGTTCGTCGCGGCGTTCCAGCCCACCCAGATAAACAGCAGCACCGATTGAACGACGATGAAGGCCCACGAGCCCATGGTCGCGGCGACCATGTCGGCGGCTTTCTCCCCTATCGTTTTGGGTTCGCCGACAATCGCCGGCGCGGGCGCTGGCGCCGCTTTGCGGCGCGCGCGCGCCGCTTCGCGGAACTTATGCAGGAGTTCGGTATCCGAATGAGTCATCGCGCCAGTCCTCGGTTAGGGCGGCGCAATAATAGCGCGTTCTATTAAAATCAGCTCTTTGGCATCGGCTCGGGCCCCGGAGCGGGAATTTGCGGCAGGCTCGGCGTTTCAATGCGCAGGTTGAAGTCCGGTGCGTTATGGGTGGGAGCGCCGCCGCTATAGACGAAATAACCGACGACCAGCAGGCCGACGACCAGCGCGCCAACCACAAACGCAAGCCACGTATTTGAACTGCTTCCAGCGTCTCGTTCGGCGGCCATTGCCCAGATCCTGAAGCGTTTGTGTGAATCGGGAACGCTCGGCTGGCGGCGAGGTTCCCCTACCCTTATTTTCCCCTACGCCGCCGGTCTCGCGCTGTTCGCGTTTCGTGCTATCTATGGAGCGCCGCCGAATCAGAATGACCGACGATCCTTCGCCCCATCTGCCCGCTTCGGCGCGCGCCGCTGCTGTTCCGCCCTATATGGAAGGGCTGAACCCGGAGCAGCGCGCTGCGGTGGAGGCGCTCGACGGCCCGGTTCTGGTGCTGGCCGGCGCCGGCACGGGAAAGACGCGCGTGCTGACCACGCGGTTGGCGCATCTGCTGGCGATGCGCCGCGCCCAGCCCTGGCAAATCCTCTCGGTCACCTTCACCAACAAGGCCGCGCGCGAAATGCGTGAGCGGGTAGAGCGGCTGCTTGGGCCCGCCGCCGGGGGGATGAAATGGCTGGGCACGTTCCATTCGATCTCTGCCCAGATGCTGCGCCGCCACGCCGAACTGGTCGGGCTGAAATCGACCTTCACGATTCTGGATACGGACGATCAGATCCGGCTGCTTAAGCAGATCATCGACGCCGAGAACATCGACGAGAAGCGCTGGCCCGCCCGTGCGCTGGCCGGCCTGATCGACGGCTGGAAGAACCGGGCGCTCCCGCCGGACCGCGTGCCGAAGGACGAAACCTTCGCCTTCGCCGACGGCAAGGGCGCGCGGCTGTACGATTTCTACCAGCAGCGCTTGCGTATCCTTAACGCGTGCGATTTCGGCGATCTGCTGATGCACATGATCTGGATTTTCCAGAATCATGCCGATCTGCTGGCCGATTATCACCGGCGCCTGCCGTATCTGCTGGTCGATGAATATCAGGACACCAACGTCGCCCAATATCTGTGGCTGCGCCTCTTGGCGCAGGGCTCGAACAATCTCTGCGTCGTCGGCGACGACGATCAGAGCATTTACGGCTGGCGCGGCGCAGAGGTGGACAACATCCTGCGCTTTGAGCGCGACTTTCCTGGCGCGAAAGTCATCCGCCTGGAGCGGAACTATCGCTCTACCGGACATATCCTAGCGGCGGCGTCGGGGCTCATCGCCGCCAACAGCGCGCGGCTTGGCAAAACGCTCTGGACCGAGGCCGATGGCGGCGAGCGCGTGCGCGTGCGCGGGGTGTGGGACGCCGAGGCCGAAGCGCGGCTGGTGGCTGACGACGTTGAAATGTGGGTCAGCCAGCAGAGCGCGCTGCCGTTCTTATCCGCCCCCGCAAGCGGGGGAGGCGGCCGTCGCGAAGCGACGACGGAGGCGGTAAGCGTCGCAGCCCCCTCAGTCTCGCTGCGCGCGACAGCTCCCCCGCAAGCGGGGGAGCATAAGTATGCGCAATGCGCCGTGCTGGTGCGCGCGGCCTGGCAGATGCGGGCGTTTGAAGAACGCTTTTTGATGCTGAAGATTCCCTACAAGGTGATCGGCGGCCCGCGCTTTTTCGAGCGCGCTGAAGTGCGCGATGCGCACGCCTATCTGCGGCTGATCCGTTCGGAAGATGACGATCTGGCGTTCGAGCGCATCGTCAATCAGCCCAAACGCGGACTGGGAGACGCGACTTTGCAGAAGCTGCACGCCGCTGCTTCGGCGCCGCCGCCGCGCTGGGTCAGTTCGGCGGGGCCGCTGTTCGATGTGGTGACCGGCGAACTGGCGCAGGAACCCGCGCCGCCGCCGGAGAGCGCCGCCATTCGCCACCGCAGCCTTACGGTGGCGGCGCGCGAACTGGTCACGACAGACGATCTGCCGCTCAAGGCGCGCACCGTGCTGCGCGCGTTCCTCGCCGATCTCGATCGCTGGCGCGAAAAGGCGCGCCAGATCACGCATATCGAACTGGCCGAAACCGTGCTCGACGAGAGCGGCTATACCGACATGCTGCGCGCCGATAAATCGCCAACGGCGCAGACAAAGCTCGAAAACCTGAAAGAGCTTGTGCAGAGCATGGGCCATTTCGACAGCCTCGAAGCCTATCTCGAACACGTTCAACTCGTGCTCGATGTCGAGACCGGCCCCGGTGGAGACGAAGTGCATCTTTCAACGCTGCACGCGGCGAAGGGCCTGGAATGGCCGCTGGTGTTTTTGCCGGGCTGGGAGGAGGAGGTGTTTCCGTCCAAGCGCTCGCTCGACGAAAGCGGGGCGAAAGCGCTCGAAGAGGAACGGCGCCTGGCCTATGTCGGCATCACGCGCGCCCGCGAAAGCGCGCGCATTTCGTTCGCCGCCAATCGCCAGATTTACGGGCGCTGGCAGAGCGTGCTGCCCTCGCGCTTTATCGATGAACTGCCGGAAGCCAATATCGATGCGGTTTCGGAGACTGGCTACGTTGTCGGCGGGGGCATGCGCGAAGGCATGGGCTCGCGGTTTGACGCCGAGCCCGCGGGCGGCTTCAAATCCGGCTACGACAGCCCCGGCTGGCGGCGCGCGCAGGAGCGCGGCGGCTTCGGCGCCGCCGGCCGCGCGCGCCCGCCGACGATCGAGGGCGAAGCCCGGCTCGTGGTCAAATCCGGCGCGCAGGATTCGCGCTTCGGCCTTGGCGAGCGTGTGTTCCACGATAAGTTCGGCTACGGCCGCGTGCGGGCGGTGGAGGGCAACAAGCTGACCGTCGATTTTGAAAAAGCCGGCGAGAAACGCGTGATCGATACGTTCGTCGTGCCGGCGAACGCGGCGTGAAAGTCGATTTCTTCATCATCCAGCTCAGCGCCGACGATGATCGCGGCTCGCAGGAGGAAGCTGTCGCCGCCGAAGGCTATGTGCCCCTTGTGGTGTTCGCCAACGGGCCAGAGAGCGCGTTCCTGGTAAAGACGCGCAAGGCGGATATGGAGGCCGCGCTGGAAGCGGCCTGGGACCGGATCGACGAGCCGAAGGTCAAGCGCCTGCAGTTCCGGAGCGCGGTGTTCGCCGCGATGGCCGGCGCCGTAGAGTCAGAGTTTCAGAGCGTCGCCAGCGAAAGCGATTTTCCGAACGATGCGGTGCTGCTGTTCGCCGAAGCCTTGGCCGAAAATGGCATCGACGATGTCGCCGACATCGATCCCTGCGCCGTCCGCTTCGTTCGCGATAATCTCGGCGAGCCGGATTACGAATTGGCGGGGTAGCTAAACGGAAACGCCCGGCCGAGGCCGGGCGTTATGAAATCGACGCTGAAAGCGATCCTACTTGATCTTGCCTTCGACGAATTCGACGTGCTTGCGCGCGACCGGATCGTATTTGTTGAACTTCAGTTTCTCGGTCTTGGTGCGCGGGTTCTTCTTGGTGACATAGAAGAAGCCGGTCCCGGCCGAGGAATTGAGGCGTATCTTAAGAGTGGTCGGCTTGGCCATGACGGGCCCCAAAATGTCTGGGCTGAAAACGAAGGCGCGGAGATACGCTGCGGGCGGCGCGGAAGTCAACGCCTCAGCCGTCAGGAAATCGCCGCCAGCGCCGATTTGTTTACTTTAAACAGGGCGTAAGCGCCTTGCCGGCCCTCAATGGGGGCAAGCCATGCGGGGTGGCCGCCGTGCAGCAGTCCAAAGCCGAACGAGCCCGGCTTGGCCTCGGCGGCGAATACGCCGCTTCGGCAGAAGGCGACATAGTCGGCGTGGTCGCGGGCGATGATCGTTTCGGCCGCGCCGGGCGAGCCCGCGAAAATGGTCATCGAGTCGAAAATCTCGGCGCCGATCCGGTGATAGGGGCCCGCGACGGCGCTGTGCACTGTCTGCGCCAGGATGTGGGGGCCGGCGTCCAGATCGGCCATCACCACGCCGGCTGGCAGGCGGCGCAAATCCGCGAACGCTTCGTTGGTCAGGCACGCTTCGCTGTTGGCCGCGCCATGCTGTTCGTGCGCCATGACATTGGCTGGCGCGAGCGCGCCAAGAAAAGCGCCGAGCATGGTCGAGTTCGCCAGCACGCCGATGGCGAGGCCGGCGAGCAAAGGGCTCAAACGATTGAGTTGCGGCAGGCGCGTGAGGCCTGCGGCCGCGAGCGGGATCGCCGCCGCCGTCGCTACCGCAATGCCGCGAACCTGCACGAGGCTGACCGCGCAGGTCATCGCGAGCAGCACTGTCAGCGCGAGCAAGCCGACATCAGGATTTTTGCGGAGGCGTGCGATGCTCAGCCAGAGCGCGGCGAGGGGTATGGCCGCAATCGTCACGCCCATCAGAGGCTGATCGGCGAGCAGGTGGAAAAAGCTGCGCGCCTCGCTCACGCGGCTGAGCCAGACGGCATTGATGCGCGGGTCCATGTCAGCGTAAGGGCCATGCAGGCAGGACGGATGCAACGCAATGAGCGCCGCGACGCCGACACAACCGGCGATGACGGCGGCGCCAAACCGCGTGAGCCGGCTGTCCGAACTGCGATAGGCAAAGCCCGCCAGCACCAGTCCCGATGTGGTGGCTCCAGCAAGGCCATTGAACGCCAGCGCATCGCACCCCGTGCGCAGCCACCACGATGGCGGCGTCTGAACCAGGAATGCCGCGCCCGTCGACACCGCCAGCGCCAGTCCGAAGGCAACCGCCGCCGGCGCATTGTCTTTCGACCAGGCAAAACGCAGCGCGATCAAGCCGGCGGCCCAGACAATCACGGGCGCGGTCTCAAAGCCAATCGCCAGCGAAATGCCGCACAGCGCGCCCATGAGCGCCGCGGCGCGCGGGCGCTGCGCGTCGAGCGAGGCCAGCATCAGGCCCGCCACCAGCGCGATCTGGACGTTATGATGATCGAGCCGGCCGGGCTCGAATTCCTGGAACATGGACCCGCACAAAGGCGCCATCGCCGCGGCGGCCCACATCGCGGCCGTTCCGCCAAGACGCCCGGCGATCCTGATCCAGCAGAACGCCGCTGGCGCAAACACCGCGACGGGCCAGATCGCGCGGGTGAGGATTTCTCCCGCTGGCGAGCCGAAGAGAAAAGAGAACACGCCAAGCAAAAGGGCGATCGGCGCATCGACAAGGCGTGACCAATGCACGTCCAGTCCCAGCGGCGGCGCAAACCGCGGCTCGACCAGATCGAACCAGCCGCGTCCGTGCAGCAGCGCGCGCACTTCGACCAGGCGGGTCGCGTCATCAGCGTCGCCGTAGGAATGCGCAAGACCCGCGACCGGTTGGATACACGCCGCCGCGGCCACCGCCATGCACAGCAGCAATGCCTTCTGATTTGGCGTGAGGCTCAGCGCCGTCATTTCAGGCTGGCGATCACGCCGCCCGGCTTTTGCACCTTGAACAGCGCATAATCGCCGTCCCTGCTGTCGAGCGGCATAAGCCAAGCTGGAATCGGACCGCGGAGCAGCGCTTCGGCAAACGAGCCGTGCTGCAGTTCCTGCGCGAACACGCCGTTGCGGCAGAGGGCGATGTAGTCGGCGCCGGCGCGCGCGATGACGGGTTCGGCCTTCGCCGCCGGTCCGTAGAACACGGTCATCGCATCGTAAATTGGCTGGCCGAGGCGGTGATAAGGCGCGGACGCCGCCGCATGCGCGGTGTGCGCCAGGATGTGCGGTCCGGCGTCAAGGTCGGCGAACACCACGCCCGGCGTCAGGCGATTCATCGCCGCAAAAGCGCCGGTCTCGAAACATTTGTCCTGGTCGAGCACGGCATGCTTTTCGCGCGCCTGAACGTCAGAGGGCGTCAGCGCGCCGAACAATAAAAACGCTACGCTCGGACTGGTGAACAGGCCGAGCGCCAACCCGGCGATCATTGGGCGCACGCCGTTGACCTTTTTGATCTGCGCCAATTGCGCGGCGGCGAGCGGTATCGCTGCGGCGGTGGCGAGCACCATGCCGCGCGACTCGATGAGGCCTACAACGGCGGTCAGCGCCAGCAGAACGGTAAGCGCTACAAAGCCAGGCTCGCGCTTGCCGCGCGCAATGCTGACGCAGGCGGCGATCAGCGCGCCCAGCGGCAGCAGGCCGCCGGCTATGCCGATAACGGGCTGACTCTTTAGAACTTGCATGAACGTGCGCGCTTCGCCGACGCGGTCGAGCCAAATCGCGTTCAGCCGCGGATCGAGATCGGCGTAAGGGCCGTGCAAGCAAGAGGGATGCAGCGCGATGAACACCGCTACGCCGAGCGCGCCGGCAACGCCGGCGCCGGCAAGACGCAAGGCCACGCCGTTTGGCGAGAGGCGTGCAACGCCGGCGAGGGCAAGGCCGGAGAGCGCCGCGCCTGCCACGCCATTGAACGCCAGCGCGTCGCAGCCGGTGCGCAGCCACCAGGCAGGCGGCGTCTGCACGAGGAAAGCGAGCCCAGCGACGCCGGCAAGCGCCAGACCGAAGGCGTAAGCTGCTGGCGAATTATTTTTCGACCAGACGAAACGCAGCGCAATCAGCCCCGCCGCCCACACGATCACCGGCAGGGTCTCAAATCCCACGGCGATGGAAAGCGCGCACGCCCCGCCCATGATCGCGGCATTGCGCGGGCGTTCGGCTTCCAGCGCCAGAAACATCATCGCCGACATCAGCAGAAGCTGGACATTGTGATGGTCCAGCCGGCCGGGCGCGAATTGATCCCAGACCACGAAGCACAGCGGCGCGATCGCAGCGGCCGCCCACATCGCTATTTCGCCGCCCATCTTCTGCGCGCTCTTGATCCACAGCCACGCTGTCGGGACGAACAGAGAGACCGGCCAGAGCGCGCGGGTGATCGTTTCGCCCCACGCCGAGCCGAAGATCAGGCTGAAGAAGCCGAGCATCAGGGCGATCGGCGCATCCACCAGGCGCGACCAGTGCACCGCCAGGCCCGCCGGGGGCGCCAGGCGCGGTTCGATCAGGTCCCCCCAGGCGCGCCCGTGCAGAAGCGCGCGCGCTTCGACCAGGCGCATCGCATCATCGGTGTCGCCGAGGCTGCGCATGAATTCACCCATCGGGCGAATGCAAGCCGCTAGCGCGACGACAAGGCAAAGCAACAAGGCGCGCTGTGCCGGCGACAGGGTTATAGTCTGCATGGCGGCGAAAATACCCGCGCGGCCCTACCGTTTGGTTAGGATGGCGCTTAGCAAAACCTTAATTTCAGCCGGCCGCTCACCGCGATTTCGCCACCATTTCAGCGCGGATTGAGGCCGCTTAACCAGGGGATTCTCGATGCGTTTTCTGCTTGCCGTTCTGGCGCTTGCCGCCGCGCCGCTCGCCGCGCGCGCCGACACGCTGCCGCTTAAGCCGTATGATCCGGCCGTCGTGCGGGTTGCGGGCCGGGCGGAACTCTACCTGCCGCCCGATCAGGCGCGGATCAAGATTTCCTTCTACGCACCGGGCAAAACCGCGAACGAAGCGACCGAAGCGGTCTCTACACGCGCCCGCGCGCTGGACGCCGCCGTGCGCGCCATTGATGCGCAAAAGACCGCGCTTGAGCGCACGGATTTCTCCGTGCGGCCGGTGATGAAGGAAGGCGGCACGCGAAGGCCCGACAAAATCAACGGTTATGAAGCAACCGCGGCGGTGACTATCCGCGTGAAAGATCTCGCGCTGCTCGCCCGCACGGTGGAGGTCGCTGTGAACGCTTCGCCGGACACGTTCTCCGATGTCGAGTTTTTCATCGACGATACGCTGAAGGCCCGCACCGCCGCGCGCAAGGCGGCGATCGAGGATGCGGTCGCCAAGGCGCGCATCT
The DNA here is from genome assembly GCA_035549875.1 of Caulobacterales bacterium. Taxonomy (GTDB): domain Bacteria; phylum Pseudomonadota; class Alphaproteobacteria; order Caulobacterales; family Aquidulcibacteraceae; genus JAKFWI01. The sequence continues at coordinate 25,581 of DASZPV010000207.1, read as the reverse complement.
ATTCCGAAGGCGCCGGCTATCGGCTGGGGCGCCTGCTGCTGGTCGAGGAAGGCGGTAACGGAATGATCGCCCAGACCGGCAATCGGGCGATCCGCGCCGAGAGCTTCGCGCGCTCGGCCGACGATGCCGTGACCCCGCCGCCGATTGCTCCGGAGGCGCAGCTTTACACAGCGGAAGTCTCCGTCGTGTTTGAAGTCGGCGCCTCGATGGCCGCGCCTGCGCCGGCGCCCAGATAGGAGCTGGTCATGCGCATTTTGCCGTTTGCCGCCGTTCTCGGTCTTGCCGCCTGCCAGACAGCGCCCCCTGGCCCGGCGCCCGCCGTCGGTCTTACCCGCAATACCGAGGCGGTGGTCGCGTTCGGCTGCGAAAACGGGGTATCGTTCACCGCTGCGTTTCTCGTCAGCCCCGATGCGGTGGAGCTTCATTTCGCGGACGGCGGAAAGCTTGCGCTGCCTCACGTAAGGGCGGCCAGCGGCGCGCGATATGCCACTGCCACGCACGAATTTTGGAACAAAGGCGACGAAGCGACGTTTAAAATCGGCGCAGCCGCACCGGCGACCTGCCGCGTCGCGAAATAAACAACCGCGATCCGGCCGGGACTACTACGGAAACGGGCCTGGCGCCGCAAAGCCGCTTGCGTCGGCAAAATGATTATATACTATCACAATATATGCAGCGGTACGGCTGCGGGGAAGGAGCCACGCGCAAGCCGGCGTACAGTTCGGCTTCGCAGAGCGTTGAATATTCATCGCAACTGTTGGCGCTGCTACTATTCCGAATGGCATAGCGCGCAGCGCGGCGACGTGATGCATAGTCATGCGCTTGGACGCGGATGCCGCCGGGCGCGGCAAGGCCGATCAGAACAACGGAACGGGGAGAGACATGAACCAACATAAAAACGGCAAGAGCCTTTTTTCGCGCACACTGATGAAGGCCGCAGCGGCTGGCGCCGTGCTAGCCGGCGCCGCCAGCGGCGTAGCCGCCGCGCAGGCGCCCGCGACTGACGCATCAAGCGATATTGTTGTGACTGGCAGCCGCGTACGCGGCGTTGCGCCGGTCGGTTCGGCAATTGTCAGCATCAGCCGCGGCGACGTCGAATCGTCTGGCGCCGTAACGACGACGCAATTGATTCAGCAAGTGCCGCAGGTTTTTAACCTGGGCATTTCCGAAAGCTCCCGCGGTCAATCGGGCGGCTCCAACAACATCACCTACGGAACCACCGTGAACCTGCGCGGCATCGGGCCGTTCACGACGCTGGTTCTGGTAGATGGCCACCGCGCCGTGCCGCAGGGCACGACCGGGTTTGCCGTCGATCCTTCGATCATTCCCACACTTGCGCTCAGCCGCGTGGAAATCGTGGCGGATGGGTCGTCGGCGATCTACGGCTCGGACGCCATCGCCGGCGTGGTCAATTTGATTCTGCGCCGCGACTTTGAAGGCATCCAGGCCACGTCGCGCTTCGCCGTGGGCAAGGATTACGACGAGAGCCAACTCGGCGTGATCGTCGGCAAGAAATGGGACAGCGGGCGCTTCACGCTCGCGGTCGAGAACGGCTACCATTCGGCGCTTAACGGCATCAATCGCGATTTCTTTCGCGGCGATCTTCGCGCCAAGGGCGGCGGCGATTTCCGCGTAACGAACTGCGCTCCTGGAACGATAACCGTCAGTGGCGTGACCTATCCGATCCCGGTTGGCGGCGTCGGGGCCGGCGCAAGCAGCGCGCTCGTCGCCGCCGCGGCCAACCGCTGCGACAATCTGCAGATCGCCGACCTGATCCCGCTACAGGACCGCAACAGCCTGGCGACGACCTTTGAGCAGAACTTCGGCGATCGGCTCCAGATATTCGGGGACGGCTTTGCATCCAAGCGGACGTTCAAGATATACAACGGCGCGGCGAACAGCTCGATCACGGTGCCAAGCACCAATGCCTTTTTCGCGTGGCCGTCCGCCATTGCCAAACCGGCCAGTGAAACCGTGGGGTATTCGTTCATCAACGATTATCCGCAGGGCTATTCGGATGGGTTCTCCAAGGCTTTCGAGCTTACGCTCGGCGCCCGCTACAAACTGCCGGCCAACTGGAATTTTGAAACCAGCTACACGGCCGGCCGCAACGACGATCGCAGCGTCAGCCACAACGTCGCCAACGCTGCGGCGCTGAACGCCGCTCTGGCCAGCGCCAATCCGGCGACAGCGTTCAATCCGTTTGGCGGGCCCAACAGCGCGTCAGTGATCAACAACATCCTGATCGGCTACTCGAAGGCCAATGGGCGCACCACGCTTAAATTCTATGAAGCCAAGCTCGATGGGCCGCTGTTTGCTTTGCCGGGCGGCGAGGTCAAAGGCGTGGTCGGCTATGAAGGGCAGGACTTCCACGTCGTGCAGGTGAACTATGCCGGCACGGTTTTCGCCGTCACCTCCACGATCAGCAATCGCACGCGCAAAGTGGATTCATATTACGGCGAGCTTTTGATTCCGATCGTCGGCGAGGGCAACGCGGTTCCCGGCATTCATAGCCTCAATCTCGATGTCGCCGGGCGTTATGACGAATATAGCGACGTGGGCATCACGCGGAATCCGAAAATCGGGCTCGATTGGTCCCCGGTCGAGGATCTGAAGCTGCGCGCCAGTTACGGCACGTCATTCCGTGCGCCGACGATCTCGCAGATCTACGGGAACACGAATTCGCTATTCGTCCAGAATTATTCCGATCCCACGATCGGCGGGGCGATCCGCCAGGGTGTGGCGCGCTCGGGCGCGAACCTGACTTTGTCGCCTGAGACGGCCAAGAGCTGGTCGTATGGCTTCGATCTTACGCCGAAAGTGCTGCCCGGCGCGAAGCTGAGCGTGACCTATTTCAAGGTCGATTACGAAAACCAGGTCGTGGCCTACCTCTCCGATCTAGCGATCCTGAGCAAGGAGGCCCAGCTTGCCGGCACGAACATCATCGTGCGCAATCCTTCGGCGGCGTTGATCGCCCAGCAATTGGCCGAAACCGGCTTTACCGGCGTGCTGCCTTCGCCGGTCACCTTGTTTGTCGAAGGCCGCAACTCCAATCTCGCCAAGACCATCGCGGAAGGCGTCGACTTCCAGGCCAGCTACCGGTTCGGAACGGAAAGCATGGGCGATTTCAATCTTGGCCTGAACGGCACCTATTTCACCAATTACAAGACCGCGATCTCGGTTTCCGCGCCGCTGCTCGATCAGCTCAACACGATCTTCAATCCGCTGAAGTTCAAAACCCGCGGCAGCGTTTCGTGGAACAAAGGGCCGGCGCTGGCCAACCTGTTCGTCAACTACCTCAACGGCTACGACAACATTACCGCCACGCCGGTGCAGAAGGTGGCGTCCTACACCACGGTGGACGCGCGCGTCGGCTGGCAGTTCGGCGAGACCCATCCGTTCACGGTTGCGCTCGACGTCCGCAACCTGTTCGACGAAGATCCGCCGTTCGTGAACATCGCGCAAAGCTCCAACGGCGGCGGCGGTTTCGATCCGACGCTGACCAATCCCGTTGGCCGGCTCATCGGGATTTCGCTCGACGCGAAATTCTGAGCCGCTGGAGGCAAGGCAAGCGGGCCAGCGGAGACGCCGGCCCGTTTTGTTTTCGCGCCCAGGACTGCACAAATCCGCGCAAGCGGTTGCAGCTTTCACCGGGACGGTGGAAAAGGATAAAAGCGCGGCGCGGCGACGGCGCCGCACCTTTCCTGGTTCCGCCGGCAAAGGGGAGGCACATTGTCGGACGAGACTGCACAGGCGCCGAAAAAGGCGAGCGGGCCGCTGGCGAAAGCGTGCTTTGTGGTCGGCGGCGTCTCGCTGCTTGCGGCGATGGCGATCGACTTTGTGAGTGTGGCCGGGCGCCACTTGGGCTTTCCGATCGTCGGCGCGCTTGAACTGGTGCAATATTGCATCGCCGGCATCGTCTCCACCGCCGTGGTCGTGGCTACACTGACCGACAATCACGCGGCCGTTCACGTCATCACCGAGCGTCTCGGCGCTGCGGCGCGGCGCGTGTTGTCGCGGTTCTCCGATGTCATGTCGGTCCTGTTTTTCCTTGCGGTTCTCGCGGGCGATGCCTGGATCGCCTGGGAGTTATGGCCGCGTGACGAGCGATCCGATCTGCTGGGCCTGCCGTTCGCGCCGATGCGCATGCTCTGGTGCGCCGGGCTGGTTACGGCGTCGGCCATAGCGCTGGCCGCCGCCCTTGGTTTACGCGCCGGACGCAAATCCGATGACGCCTGAACTGATCGGCGGTCTCGGGGTCATCGCGCTGCTCGTGTTGCTGATGGCGGGCGTGCGTATCGGCATGGCGCTCGGCGTGGTCGGCATGGTCGGGCTCGCCGTCCTGATCTCGCCGGAAGCGGCGTTGATCAAGGCCGGCGTGATCGCTTTCGATCTGGCGTCCCGCTACGAGCTTGGCGTGTTGCCGCTGTTTCTGTTCATGGCCCATCTTTGCTTCGCCGCGGGGGCCAGCCGCGATTTCTACGATGCGTCGGCGAAATTTCTCGGCCACCGGCCGGGGGGCCTGGCGCTCGCTTCGATCGGCGCCTGCGCCGGGTTCGGCGCGATCAGCGGTTCGAGCCTGGCGACTGTCGCCACGATCGGCCTCGTGGCGCTGCCGGAGATGCGCCGGCAGAATTATTCGCCGGCGCTGGCCACCGGCGCGATCGCAGCCGGAGGATCGATAGGCTCGCTCGTGCCGCCGAGCGCGGCGCTGATCGTATTTGGCATCCTGGCCGAGCAATCCATCGGGCGCCTGTTCACCGCCGCGATCATTCCCGCGATCACGCAGGCGCTGTTCTACATGGCGGTGATCCTGATCGTCTGCACGATCAAGCCTTCGATGGGCCCGGCCAGCCCGCGCGCGCCGTGGAGCGAACGCTTCGCCTCGCTCGGCCGGCTGTGGGACATCTCGTTGCTGATCCTGCTGGTGATAGGGGGCATCGCACTCGGCTGGTTTTCGCCGACCGAGGCCGCTTCCGTCGGCGGCGTCGGCGCGCTGCTGCTCTGCGCCCGCAGGGGCAAGCTCACGCTCGACGCCGTCATCACCGCGATCAAGGAAACCCTGCGCACGACCGGCATGATTTACGTCGTGATCATCGGCGCGATCGTGTTTTCAACCTTCATCGCCGCCGCCGGGATCGCGGCCAATGTCGCAGAGCTGATCTCCTCGCTGCACGCCCCGCCGCTGGCCGTCGTCGCGATCATGGTGCTGATCATCCTGGCGCTCGGCATGTTCCTCGACGGGCTGGCGCTGATGACGCTGACCATTCCGATCTTTCTGCCGATCACGGAATCGATGGGGCTCAGCTCGATCTGGTTTGGCGTCGTGCTGGTGCGCGCGATGGAGATTGGCTTTGTGCATCCGCCCGTGGGCATGAACGTCTATATCATCCATAGCCTCGCCAAGGACATTCCGCTGATGACGATCTTCAAGGGCATTGTGCCCTTTCTGATCTCCGATCTTATCCATCTGACGCTGCTGGTTCTGTTCCCGGCGATCATTCTCTACCTGCCGAGCCTGCTGGGGACATGACATGATCGGCCGTCTCCTTTGCATTGCGCTCGTTTCGCTGCTCGCGGGATGCGCGCCGCAGCCGCACAAAGACGGCGTGATCGAACTGAGCTATGGTTCGCCGTACCCGCCGACCCACCAGTTCAGCCAGGCCGACATCGCCTGGTTCGCGCATGTGGAGGCCCTCTCGGGCGGGCGTCTGAAGATCAAACCCTATTGGGGCGGCACGCTGCTCAGCAGCGACAACGCCGTGCTAGAGGTCGCGCACGGCGTCGTCGATATCGGCCTGGTTACGCCGATCTACAGCCGCGCCGGCATGAAGACGATCAAGGTGCAGGCCGGCTTCTACGAGGGCGCCCACACACCCACCGAGCAGGCAAGCGTCTACAAATGTCTGATGCGGAAATACCCCGTATTGGCCGAGGAAATGCGCGGCGTGCATGTACTGGCCGTTCAGGGCGGCAATCTTCTTCACGTGTTGACGCGTGATCAGAAGGTCACGCGCCTGCAGGACCTTCGCGGATTGCGCCTGCGCACGCCTTCCGAAATAGCGCCATTGCTGCAATCGATAGATGCCGATCCGGTCACCATGCCGATGGCCGAAGTCTATTCGGCGCTGTCCAAGGGCATGATAGACGGCGTCGTGGCGCCTGGCGACACGCTGCGCTCTCAGCATTTCAATGAGGTTGCCCGGTACGTCAGCATGCTTGTCGTGCCGCGCGGCGCTTATCCGGCGCGCGCCATCTCGGAGAAAGCATGGGCGCGCCTGCCGGCGGACCTGCGCAAAGTTCTCGACGACTCGCAGACGTTCTGGGAAGCGAAGCTGGATGAAAAAGTAACCGCGGCGGAGGCGGTGGGCTTGGCCTTCGGCAAGAAGGAGGGACAGATATTTACCCAGCCCGAGCCCGGCGAGCAGGCCGCGTTTGACGCGCTCTACAACAAAAAATCGCTTGAACACGCCGCGACCCTGCCCAAGGGATATGTCGATGGCGTCGCGATGTTTCATGACGCGCAGGCGATCGTCGCCGAAATCCGCGCCGGCCGGCCCGCGTGCTGAGGCTGATGATCACCGGCGATCTCGTTCTGGAAGAGCCAGACGCTTGCCTATTGTTCAACGATGCGAGCAGTTTGCTTCGCCAGGCCGACGTGCTGATCGGCCATGTGGAAACACCGCATACAAATCGCGGTAAGGAAGCAACGGGAGACATTCCCGCGCCTGGCAGTCCGCCGGAAAATCTCCGCGCCCTCGCCGATAACAATTTCAGCGTCGCGACCTTGGCCGGCAATCATATTCATGATCGCGGTCCCGAAGGCATTGCCGATACGATCGAAACGCTTCGCATGCACGGCATCGCCAGCGCCGGCGCCGGGGCCAATCTCGCCGCCGCGCGCGCGCCTGCGCGCGTTGCGCATGGCGCGCAGGAGGTTGCCGTGCTGAGCTACAATTGCGTCGGGCCGAGTGCGGGATGGGCCGGCGCACATCACGCGGGCTGCGCTTATATCAAAGTGATCTCGCACTACGAACCTGAAGGGGCCAATCCCGGCGGCCCGCCCAAGGCCTATACGTTCAACGATTTTGCGAGCGTGGCGGCGATGCAGGCCGATGTCGCCGCCGCCAAGGCGGGCGGGGCGGTGGTCGTGGTCTATTTTCACAAAGGGCTCGTGCATGTGCCGGCGAAGCTGGCGATGTACGAACGGCCGCTCACGCACGCGGCGATCGAGGCCGGCGCCGATATCGTCGCGGGCTGCCATGCGCATATTCCGCGCGGCGTCGAAATCCATCGTGGCAAGCCGATATTTCACGGGCTCGGCAATTTCGTCACCGTAACCCGCGCGCTTAGTATTGAGGGCAACGATCATCCGGAGCGTCTGGCTTGGGCGAAAAGACGGCGTGAATTGTTCGGCTTCACGCCCGATCCGGATTACCCGCTCTATCCGTTTCATCCGGAATCCAAGAATGTGATCGTCGCCGATTGCATGATCGGGGAGGACGGCTCGATCCAGCCTGGGCTCAGCCCGCTCTGGATGCAGCCCACCGGCGCACCGCTGCCGCTCGGGCGCAGCCCGAAGGGCCAGGACGTTCTGGACTATGTCACGCACATAACGCGCGAAGCCGGCCTGAAGGCCGACTTCGCCTGGGAAGGCGATCGGATCGTCTTTAACTAGGGAGACCCAGATGCGAACGCTCACACTCGTCGCCATAGCCGCCGCGTTGATTGCGGCGGCGGCTGGTCTGGGCGTCGCGCAAACTCAATCGGCGCTGGCGGCTCAATGTGCGCTGCCGAAAATTCCCCCCGACGTGCGCATCACCAAGACTACGGCCGTCGCCGTCGGCGACGACATCGGCATACCCAATGGCGGCAAGGCTACGCGCCCGTTCTGCCGCGTTGAAGGCGTGATCGAGAAGGAAATCGGCTTCGAACTTTGGCTGCCGGCCAAGCGCGACTGGAACGGCGGCGTTTACGGCGCCGGCGTCGGCGGGCAGGCCGGCGTTATCGGCGTGCGCGATCTGGCGCGCGCGGCGCAGCGCGGCTATGCGGCGGCGAGCAACGATTCCGGTCACAAGAACACCGAGCGCAACTGGCTGCTCGGCGATCCGATGCGCGCGGAAAACTACGCCGGCCGCGCCAATCACGTCATGACGCAGCGGGTGAAGGAAATGGTCGGCGCCTTTTACGGCCGCGACGCGGACAACGCGGTCTTCGTCGGCTGTTCGGGCGGCGGCCGGCAGGCGATGACGGAATTGCAGCGCTATCCGGACGATTACGACGCAATCATCGCCGGCGCGCCGGGCGTCGATACCCCGCAGATGAGCGCGCGGCGCATGTGGGAAATGGTGCAGCACACGAAGTCCGCCGGCCTGATGGCGGAGGAAGATTGGAAACTGGTCGCTGCTTCGGCAGTCGCGGCGTGCGACGCCAATGACGGCCTGAAGGACGGCGTCATTGGCTCGCCGATGACGTGCAAGTTTGATATCGCGAGCCTCAAATGCCCCCGGTCTGGGCGTTGCCTAAGCGAGGCGCAGATTGCGTTCGCCAGGAAGATTTATGCTCCGCTGAAGACTGAGAGCGGCAAACAGATCGACGACGGCGTGCTTCCGGGCACGCCAGTTGCGGTCGCGCTTGTGCCGGAGGCGAACAAGCCGGGCCCGGCCTACCTGGCCGTCGCGCTGTTCGGCGACGGCGTTCATCGCGATCCGAAATGGGACGCGCGCACATTCAACGTCGATCAAGACCTCGCCGCGATCGACAAGGTGATGAACCTGCACGCGGACGATCCGAAGATTGATGCTTTCGTCGCCCGCGGCGGGAAGTTGATTCTCTATCACGGCCTGGCCGATCCGTTCGTCTCCGCCGGCCCGACGATCAAATATTTCGAGGCGCTGCAGACGCGCTTCGGCGCGGCGAAGGCAAAATCGTTTGTCCGCCTGTTTCTCGTTCCTGGCATGGATCATTGTGCTGGCGGCGGCGTGCCTGACCGGTTCGGCGCAGCCGGCGCTTTCGATGCTCCTACGGCTGACGTCCGCCACGATCTGCTGAGCGCGATGGCGCATTGGCGCAAGGATGGCGTCGCGCCGGAAAGGATTGTCGCCAGCAAGGTGGAGAACGGGGCTGTGGTTCAGACGCGGCCGCTTTGCGCTTATCCGGCCGAGGCGCGGTATCGCGGCACTGGCGATCCGATGCAGGCCGAAAACTTCGAGTGCAAGGCAGGGGCCAAATGATGAGACAGACCATGATGATCGGCGCGGCGCTGGCCGCGGGGACGATCGCGGTTCTGGCCGCACCGAGGGCGCCGGCCGCGCCGGTAACGGAAATGTCGTGCGCCGATCTCAAGGCTGCGCATTTCGCAGACGTTACGATCGCCGCAGCGGAAGATGTAGCGCCTGGAAAATTGTGGAGCGACGCGCCGCCTGCTGGCCCTTTCCAGCGCCGCGCGCCGAAGGCGGGCTTCTGCCGCGTGCAGGGCGTGATCGACAAGGAGATCGGCTTTGAATTGTGGCTGCCGCCGCGCGCGGCGTGGAACGGAAAACTCCTCGGCGCCGGCGTCGGCGGCGACGCGGGCATGTTTAATTATCAGGATCTGCCGCGCGGCGTGGATCGCGGCTACGCCACGGCGACGACCGATACCGGGCATAAAGCCAACGCCGAGAACTGGATGCTGGGCGATCCGGCGCGCCTGACCAATTTCGAATGGCGCGCCAATCACCTGCTGGCGGTAAAGGGCAAGGAAATTCTGGCGGCCTATTACGCAGCGCCCGCGAAGCTTGCTTATTTCGTCGGCTGCTCGGGCGGCGGGCGGCAGGGCCTCAAGGAGATACAAAAATTTCCCGCCGATTACGACGGCGTGCTCGTCGGCGCCGGGGGCCCGAAAACACCGGAGATGACCACCCGGCGGATGTGGGAAATATTGCTGCGCGACAAGAACGCCGGGCTCATGTCTCCCGCCGACTGGGGATTGATCCAGCAATCAGGCATCGCCGCTTGCGATAAACTCGACGGCGTGGCTGACGGCGTGGCCGAAGACCCGCGCCGCTGCACGCTAAATTTCGCTGCGCTCGCCTGCAAAGGCGAAAAAAACGCGCAATGCCTGACGAAACAGCAAATCGATTTCGCTCGTCAGTTCTACGAACCGATGCATGATGAGGACGGCCGCAAGATCGACGATGGCCTTCTGCCCGGCGTGCTCGTCGATAGCGGCCGGTCGCGGCTGGCGCCGAACACGTTCCAGGCCGTGCGCAAACAGAGCGATTGGAATGGCGAGGGCTTTTCGGTGAGGGCCGATCTGGCCGCGATCGATCGCGTGATGCCCGATCTGCGCGCCGATAATCCCGACATCAACGCCTTCGCCAAGCGCGGCGGCAAGCTGATACAGTATTCAGGCTGGATGGACCCGGCCGTCGCGGCGAAAATGATGATCGCGTATCACGAAGCAATTGGCCGCGCCGCCGGCGGCAAGGCGAAGGCCGATGCGTTCACGCGGCTCTATATGCTGCCCGGCATGCTGCATTGCGGCGGCGGCGCCGGCGCCGACCAGATCGGCGGGGCCGGACGCGACGCGCCACTCATCGACGCCCAGCACGATCTGCTGACAGCGCTGGAACAATGGGTGGAAGAGGGGCGGGCGCCGGGCCCGATGATCGCATCCAAACTGGAGAGCGGCGCCGTCGTCCGCACGCGCCTGATCTGCCCGTACCCGCAGAGCGCCCGCTACAAGGGCGGCGACACGAACAGCGCGGCAAGCTTCGAATGCACGAAGGCTGGAGGAAAGATATGAAGCGGACAATCGGCTCCTTCCTTTACGGCGCATTACTGGCGATGGCCGGCGCTGCCTCGGCCCCGCAGGCGATGGCCCAAACGCCCACCGCCGCCGTGTTCAACGCCTATCGCCCGGCGCCGGCCTTCAGCGAGACATCTACGACATCATTTTATTTGCCGATGCGCGACGGCGTGAAAGTCGCGATGCAGGTCGTGCGGCCGGCGAAGGATGGCAAAACGGTCGAGGGCAAGTTTCCCGTGGTGTGGCAGGCCGGTCTCGGCTTGCCCGGACCGCCAAACCCGAACCTGGCGCCCGAGCGCGCTCTGGGAGATTGGTCGCGGCTGGTGAAGCAGGGTTACGTCGTCGTCGATGTTGCGCGGCGCGCAGCGGGGCCCTCGTTCGGCATACGCCGCGGCTATCACGATCGCGAAGAAGCCTACGACGCTTACGAAATCACCGAATGGCTGGCCAAACAGCCGTGGTCGAACGGCATGGTCGGGATGCATGGCTGTTCAAACACCGGCGAAGCGGTGATGCACGCGCTGAGCGTGGCGCCGCCGCACCTTAAGGCGGCGTGGGCCGGGTGTTTTTCCTGGAGCAAGTATGATGGCTTCCTGCGCGGCGGCGGCATCATCGCCAATTGGGGCTCGGGCCCCACGCGGACGGTGGAGGAGGACATGAAGGAACGTCCCGTCGATGGCGATGAATCCAGGACTCTGCTGGCGCAAGCCGCGCGGGAACACTTGCAGAGCGTCGATCTGTTCGCGCTGCTGAAGTCCATTCCGTATCGCGATTCATGGTCGCCTTTGACGCGCAGCCGCTTTGCGGTCGAAGGCAGCACCAGCGCTTATGCGCTCCAACTCGCGAACGCCAATATTCCGCTCTACATCCAGGGCGGCTGGTATGACGATTTTCGCAAGGAGGGCCTGATCGCCCTGGCCAACATGCCCAACACGCATATCGTGATCGGCCCGTGGACGCATTGCGCCAATACCGATTTCGATCTGATCGGCGAAGCGCAACGCTTCTTCGATCATTACCTCAAGGGCGTAGACACCGGCATCGAGCGCGACGACCCGATACACTATTTTGTCGTCGGCGCCGCGAAGGGGCAGGAATGGCGCGCCGCCAAAACGTGGCCGTCGGTAACGCAGAACGCGCTCAGCCTTTACCTCGCCAAGGGCGCGCTCGCCGCGCGCAAGCCCGGTGGGGGCGGGCAAGCCGCCTTTACGGCCAATTACAATACGGCATGCGCGGTGAAGCAGACCACATTCGTCACCAACCTTCAGCCATGCCATCCGCAAACCGGCGCGGTCAGCTTTCAGGGGCCGAAATTGCAGCGGGCCACGGAGTTAACCGGCCATCCCATCGTAAAAGTATGGGTTTCTTCGTCGAACACGAAGGAGGCGCGCGTGTTTGCCTATCTCGAGGATGTGGCGCCGGACGGAAGCGTGAAGGCGCTGACAGAAGGGCGCCAGAGCGTAGCGTTGCGCAAACTCGCAACGCCGCCGTGGAAGTATTACGATCTGCCGTGGCGCCGCAGCTACGCCGAAGACGGACAGCCGCTCAAAACAGGCGAGGCGGTGGAGGTCGTCATAGACATGCTGCCGCTTTCATACATCGTGCCGGCGGGACATCGTATCCAGCTATCCGTCGCCGGCGCCGATCCGCGCGAGCGCGTTCGGCCAGACGGCGAGCCGCCCGCGCTCACCGTTTATTTCGGCGGAAACAAGCCTTCTTCGCTCAGCCTGCCGGCGCGTGCGTCATAACCAGACAACCGGCTCGGCGTTTTGCCCTGATTGATCGGCGGCACAGTACAGCGCCGCTTTGAAAGCGCTTTCGCGTCGCGTGCTTTCCGGCGACGCGCGTGGTTTTTGCTCGCGAAAAATCCACGATTCCGGAATTCGGCGGCGAGGGATGAGTTTTTCTGGACTCACGCCGTCTCGATGGGCTAACAGACAAAGCGGTTTGCAAAACCAAGTTAATTGCCCCAATGGGGGTTGGCGGTCGGCGGCCCGTCTAGCTGGGCGATTACCGGACGTCTCAGGAGCGTGGCGGCCAGACAATGGTTTCGATGGCGATCGACAGGGGATGGTTATGACTCGGGATGATGGAAGAAGCAGCGTGATTCAATTCGCGCCGAGGGCGGCAAACTCGAGCGCCAGGGAGTTTTTCGAGGCAACCAAGGACTATTCTCCGCGCGACCGTTTGATCGTGAGGCGATTCCTTGAGGCCATCCGGCACATACACGATCGCGACGGACCGGATGCTGCGCTGGCTGTAGTCGACAGGGCATTTTCTGGGCAACATTGATCTGAGCGGGAAACGGCGTTTTGCCGTTAGCCGCCGCCCCATATGCGCGCGCCCCATTTCGTTGCGGCCCAGGAAAAATACCCCGGCATCGCCGAACGTATCTTGCCCTCGCTTAGTCCAACGTCCGTAAGCTGAAGCGGCGCCCGCCGCGGCGAAGCGGGTAAGGCTGCGGCCCGCGCGAGGGCGCGATGAAATTCATCCGAATACGCCAGGCCCAGTTTTTCGTAGATGTGCATAATCGTTTCGATAGGGCTCGAAACGAGATCATCATATAAAATGTCCACGCAATCGGTCGATGCGTGGCAGTGCAGCATGCGGCTGGCGCCTTCAGCGAACGCTTCGACGACCAGGTTGCGGCTTTGAAACGGGTCGCGATCGGGAAGCATCGCCTTCGTGAATGCGCCGAGCAAGGCGCAGTACGACAGGACGGCTTCGCGAGGGTCGCGATGCAGGCGAATGAGTTTGGCGCCCGGGAAAACCTGATGCAGCACGGGGATGTAGTGCATATGCGCGAGGCATTTCCCCAGCCAGCGGCGTCCGGGGAAATTCCGCATCAGCAAGCGCGCATAGTCTCGGTAGCATTCGTATATCCGGCGCATCTCGTCGTCGGATAAGGCGCCCATCCACTGACAATAGGTTTCGGCGTTGTAGGCCAAGGCATGGCAGTGCTGGTGAGGAATGATCCAGTAGCATTCGTCCGGGCGTTCAGGGTGCATGGGGTGGAGCTGAAGCTGCGCCTTGCTCCACTGGCGAAGCTGGGCATGAGCCAGGCTGATGCGAAAGTCGCGATGCTGTGGGGTAGGCGCGGGCGTGGGGCGCCAAAGCTCCCAGAGGTTTGGCGCGCGTAACGCGCGGTCGCATGACATTAGATTGTGCAGATAGGTGCTGCCGGTTCTGCCAAACCCGGTGATCAGCACGGGCGCCTCGATGTTCACGGCCGCAATCGAGCCGCGCGCGCGTTCTTCGGCGATCTGGCAAGCGACCGTCAGTGCGCGCAATACTTCGCGCCCGATCACGCCCTCATCATATTTTTGAGATTTCAGGCTTTCGGAAAGCCGCAAGAGGCCCTGGAGAATAACCGGATCGAGATTCGAGCCGGAGGCGTCGATAATCGCATCAACTGAGGGCGATGGCGGCAAGCAGTCAGCCCCTTAATACATCGCGCAGGTGCCTGGCGCCGGCGGGCTGATAGGAATACAGCAACGCCCGGCGATCTCGGCTTGACCGGTTCGGCGCCGAACGATGCACGAGGAAGGCGCCAAAAAAGATCACGCTTCCGGCGGCGACTTCCAGCGGTTTCATGCGCGATGTGTCGAAGGCGCGGGGATCCATTTCAAAATCGGCGCCGCCAGTTCCGGTCTTGCACGTTCGCACACCTTCTCGGTGGGAACCCGGCGCGACTTCCAGGCAGCCGCTTTCCTGTGTGCAATCGTCAATGCAGACCATCGCCGTTGCGATGCGGTCAGCGGCCTTCGAGACCGGCGCCCAATAGGGATAGTCCTGATGCAGCGCGAATGAGCCGCCACAGGCGGCGCGTTTCAGATTGAGCTTCTCCGTGAACGGCGCAAGGTCATCGTGATTTGCGATGGCTCTGCACGGCGCCACGAGGCGCTCGTCCGCGCCGAAGGCGGCGATGACGCGGCTGAGATGAGAGCAGGGCTCTATGCCCTGAATGAGCGCCGGAAAGTGCGGCTCCCACTTTACGAGCGTGCGCAGGCGAGGCCGGTACTCTTGTATATAGCCGCCGCTCTGCACCTTTAGCCTGCGCGCCTCGCCGAGCACCGTGCTGACGGCAAGCTCGCAAGCGTCGGCGAGCTTGCCGCACTCGCCGGGTGAGATCGCCTCTGGGCGGACCAGATACCCATCGCGCGCCAGCCCTATTCGCTCTTCATCTGTCAGGTCGGCGCCTGAGCGCGCGGCGGTAAGCATGGCTGCGCTCCATCGGGTGGCTGAGCGTCCCAGAGGGTCTCGCCCGGGCGGGTCCGCCTGTCAACCCAGGTTGTAATATGAAAAAGAACTAATGCAGGTTGCATAGTGCAGCTTTTTGGTTATGGTGACTCGCCGGGGCGTTCCGATGGGCGGCGCCCCTTAACCAAAGGGGCATCGCCATGCAGCGTGTTATTGCCGGTATCGAATTTTCAGCGACGGACGAAGGCTCTGGCCGGGCCGCGATGGTTCTCGGATCAGGATGCTCGACGTTCGCCTGCTGCTCCACAACCTGCACCTGCTAACCGCCGCGTTTGCGGCTGAGGCGCGTCCCGCTGGGCGCGCCTCTTTGGGAGGGGGATATGGAGGGCAAGCGCCTTTTGGTTCTCGACCCGGCAATCGAATTGATCGATCTGGGCGATGACCGTCTGCAGCTATACCGGGAAACGGGTGCGTTGACGGTCGTGGACCGGGACGGTGATGTCCGGCGGCTGATCGGCTGGTGCGATGGCACGCGGGACGAGTCCGAACTGTGCGCCTTGATGGCGCGGCGCCGGCCAGGCGGCGCAGACCTGGTGCAATATCTGGTTCAGGCGAGATGCCTCACGCCGGTGCGGCGTCCGCCTCGGAGCAATCTTCTCAACCAGGTAATGGCTGCTCACCTTGAGCTGGCGCAGGTTGGCTTTGCGCAAAGAACCGAGCTTGCCGACCGGCCGCTCAGGATTGCTTTGTCAGGGAATGGAGAGTTCGCGCGGGAGTGTCTCTCGGTCCTCGAAGGCTTGAGTCATGAGGTCGTGCTTAATCCGGAAACTTTCTCGGAGCGAAAACAGGATATCATCGTCGCGGTAAGCGATCAGCTCAATCACACCGCTTTTCGCGAGATAAATCGCCGTGCCTTCGACGCGGATGCGGCGGTTGTCTATGGCTGCATAGACCGGCATTTATTGCGTATTGGGCCGGTCGTAATTCCTGGTGAAACCGCGTGCTTTGAGTGCCATCACCACCGCCTGCGCTCGCACGTTCGGTTCGTTGAAGAGTTTGATGGGCGCGCCGAGGGGCGGCGGCTTGGAACAAGCGAACGGGCGGCGCCATGGCTGGAGGCGCGGGTCGGCGCCGCCCTCATCGCCATGCTCGTCAGCGGGTTTGCCGCCGACAATCTCGTGGTTGGAAAATCCAATGAGGTCATCGAACTGGACCTTCTCAACATAACCCACGAACGCCATCCGCTGCTGAAGCTGCCGCGTTGCCCGGTCTGTGGCGCCGGCCGTCCGGAGGTCTTGCAGCCGGCGATCTATGCCGAGGCCGCTTCGTGACTACGGCGGCGCTTTCGCTGCGGGAGCTTTCGCGCAGAGTCCTCGATGCGCGCCATGGCTTGTTTCGCGGTATGGGTGAAACCCCGCGCTCTCGCCAGGGCGGCGATATTTTCATCATGGGCGGGGAGATCGTAGACCCAAAATATTTCGTTCGTTTGGACAAGCGCCGTCAAACCGCAAGCAGCCAAGTCGCCGGCGCCGGGCTGACGCGGGACGAAGCGCTTTGGTCCGCTCTGGGAGAAGGGATAGAGCGGTACAGCGCGCAAATCCCTGCAAAAAAGCACATTGGAACATACAGCGAGCTTGGCAAGCGCGCGATCGATCCGCGCGATTTCCTGTTTTACGCCGATCGGCAATACGATTTACCGGACTTTCCCTACCGCCGCTTCGATCCGGATGCGGTCTACACGTGGGCGGATACGAAAAATCTGCTGACTGGCGAGTATCGCCTCGCGCCAATGCAAATGGCGGCGCTGGGTGCTGAACTCTGCGAAGGCGAGGCCCCGCTTTGTCAGTCCATATCGACAGGGATTGCATCTCACACGCATGCGGAGAGTGCGCTGCTCAGCGGCCTCTTGGAGGTGATCGAACGTGACGCCTTCATGGCGACGTGGCAATTGCGCCGCCCGCCGCCGCACATCGATATTGAGCCGAATTTGCTGAAGGCGCTTGATCCGCGCGTGGCGGCGCTCCTGTGCCGCGCGGACCTTCAGATCAAGCTTTTCCTGATCACGACGAACAATACGGCCCCGGCGGTGCTCTGTACGATTCACCGCCGCGACCGGCCCGCCACCGCCGTTGGCGCTTCGGCGCGCCTGCGCTTGCGCGACGCGATAACCAAGGCCACGATCGAAGCCTATCATACATGGGCGTGGGCTCTTACGCTTGAGCGCAAGGCGCCCGTCGCCCTCGAAGATATCGTCGAATTCGAACACCATGTTCGTCATTATTTCGAGCCGGCCAGCCAAAAGGCGTTGTCGTTTCTCGGCGATGGCGAGGGCGTCTTGTTCCAGGATGTTCCCGATAGCGGGCCGGCGTCGATCGAAGACTTGGTGCGGGCGCTGAGCGCGTCCGGCCACGACGTATTCAGCGTCGATCTCACCAGCCCGGATGTCGCCGATCTCGGCTTTGTCGTGTTTCGCACGATGGTGTCAGGGATGCAGCCGCTCGCCTGCGGCGTACGTAACTATCCGCTGGAGGATCGCCGCCTGCGGCGCGTCGCCAGCGATTGGGGTTTCCCGTTTCCGCGCGCGCTGAATTCCGATCCGCATCCGTTTCCGTGAGGTCGTGTTGTCTCAAGCCCCCTTGCCGCCGGCCTTTGGCGAACAGAGCGCCGATGTCGATGATCTCGCGGAGATATTCCACGAAAACACAAAATACTGGCCCAGCACGTTGGCGGCTGCGACGGTGAATGTGCCCGGCTTTCTATATGACCCCGAACTGATCGAGCGCTCCACGCGCGGCTACCATCATCTGCCGCTAAGCCGCCGCATCGCGCTTGCGCGCCATGCCAAAACCAGCCGCACGTTCGAGGAAGTGCTGCAATCTCGTTGCAGCACGCGCAGTTATGACGCCGCTCCCCTTGATCTGGCCGCTTTGGGAGGCGTTCTCGATATCGCCTGCCGGACAACGCGCATGGGCGAGACGCCCACCGGCAAAAAGCTCTACTTCCGATCCTATCCCTCGGGCGGGGGGCTTTATCCCATAGAGATCTACGTTGTGGCGCTGAACGTAACCGGCCTCCAGCCAGGCGTGAGCCATTACAATCCGCGCGCCCATGTTCTTGAGATCGTGCGCGCGGACCTTGCGCCGACGGAATTCAGAAGGGCGCTCACCTCTCCGGCGGAGAATGAGCATGCCGCCGCTGCAATCGTTCTGACTTCAGTGCTTCAGCGCAGCACGGCGAAATATGGAACGCGGGGCTATCGCTTTGCGCTGCTTGAGGCCGGCCATTGCGGCCAGAATATTTGCCTCGCGGCGGCCGCCGCAAACATCAAAACCTGTCTATGCGGCGGCTATTTCGATGACAAAATCGCCGCCCTCTGCGGCGCCGACGGCGTCAACGAGGCGGTGGTCTCTCTGCTATTTCTCGGCAACGGTTCGGCGGGAGGGCGCGATGGCGAACCAGACCAGCCTTGAAGATCGCCTGCGCAATAACCCGTACGATTTGTGCGCCCTCGTGGGATCACTGTTCGAGAGCGCGGCGCGCGGGGACTTTGCAGGCGCGGAACGGCTGCACGCGGCCTGCGATGCGCTTCATCTGTTGCCGTACGCGCGCAAATCGCTCAGGGCGATGGCGGGCGGAAGTTTGGCGGTCGAGCGTAGAGGGAGGCTATTTTACACACGGATTCCGCTGGCCGCGCCGCGAGAGGAGCTGTTTGCGTGTATTGAGCGCGCGCTGCAAATCCTGGGTAAACTGGTCGGGCGCGATCCGCCGCTGATGTGGGTCGATTTTCAGGACATTCCACCCTACGCCAACACTATTCGCCGCGATGTCGAAGGGTTGTGTCATCTGACGTTGTCGAGCGAGCTGTTTTCCAGCGACGCCTGGCAGGCGACTGTGTGGCACGAATGCGGGCACGCCTTGATATCGGCCAATTGCCGATTTCTCGACGAGGGTTGGGGCGTCCGGTGCCAATACAAATCCGGCCATCCCTCGATCTTTCCAGCTTCGCCGGAAGAAGCGGCGGAAGCAGAAATTGCAGAATCGATCGCCGCAATGCCGCTGGAAGGATTTTTGGCGTTCGACGCCGCCGATCCTGCCTTTCGCGATATCGCCGAGAGCGACGAAGAGCAGATATCGTTGTATCTGCGCGGCTACCGGTTTGTCTCGTCACTCATTGAGGCGTCTGGGTGCTCCCGTCTCGCTGACGCCTTTGAGCAGATAGCGAGCGGCGCGGACGCGCTTGCCGTGCTGGCGCAATTGTCTCCCGCAGCCGTGGCGGCCGAACAGCAGCGGGTGTCTCTGGCGGGAATCGATCGGGCGTTTCGCTGGTTGCGCTCGCGCGAGCCCAAGGCGGGCGCCGCTTTTATTCCGCTTGTCCGTAAGGCGGTTGAAGCCGAGCCAACGCACGTCGAGGCGTTGGAATTGCTCGGCCGCATGGTGGGCAGTCTGGCGCTCAATCTTCCTCCGGGACAGACGAGCAGGGCCAGCCTTGTCGATGAACTCGAAGGCATAATCCAGCGGCTGGAGGCGATCGATGCTCAAAACGCAATCGCTGAAATGCTGCGCGGGCTGCATACGATTTCGCAAATCGGGCTCGTACCCGGCGCGCTCCTCATGTCCATTTCGAACAAGGCGGAGGCGCATCTTCAGAAAGCGCGCGACATGAAGGCCGAAGACGGCGACCTGAATATCGCCCTTGCACGCATGGAGATGAAGAAGCCGTTTTCATGGGTGGCCGATCGCGCCAACGCCCTTGGCTATCTCGCGACGGCGGCGGCGGACCCGAAATGCCGCTGGGAGGCGGTATCGATCGCCTCCTTCCTGTCGCTCACGCCCGACGAGATGGGCGTGTCGCCGTGAGTGCAATGGAGCAGGTGCGTGAACCGTTCGTCGCACGCGCCATAGCGCAGGGCGAGGCGTGCACGATCGAGCGCCTGGTGGTGGATGTCGCTGCGCATTTTCGCCTGGAATGCAGCGGCATCAGCATACCATCCGGCGCGCGGGTCGCGCTTGTCGGGGCGAATGGATCGGGCAAGAGCACGCTGATCGAGGCGCTTGTCGGCATGCGGCGCGCCAGCGTGGAGGACGTTGAAATTCTCGGGCGCTCACTGGCCGATCTGCGGCGCGTTGCGGCGCTGCGGGCGCGTATGGGCGTGCAGCTTCAAAACGTTTTCTACCCGCGAGATGCGCCCGTCCTAGAAATCGTGAGGCTGCACGACGACTTGTATGGCGGCGACGCAACTGGCGCCGGCGAAATATTGGATATCGCCCTCCTGGCGCGGCGCCCGTTCGGGCAATTATCGCAGGGAGAGCGCCAGCGCGTTCATCTCTACGTCGCGTTGGCGCACGGCGCCGATATAATATTCCTCGACGAACCCGGAACGGCGCTCGACCGCAAATACGTGCGGCGTGTGTACGGCGATTGGCTTTGCGGGCTTGGGTCCACCGTCTTGATGGCCACGCACGACGCTGCGGCGCTAGAGGCCTGCACGCATACGCTCTGGCTCGCGCGCGGTCAGGTAAAAAGGTTCGGCCCGACCCAGAACATGCTGGAAGACCTGCTTGGCCGCTTCCGTCTGGAAGCGACGTTCTCGAAGGGTGAAGACTTCCAGAAATGGAGTGACTGGCTTGAACAATCCCTGAAGCCAAAAAGAATTCAGCGCCGGCCGGATTCAACCGTCCTGTTTTGCGACAGGCGACCCAGCGAGGAGGTGCTGAAAAAACTGCACGAAGAGGCCGCGGGCTTCGCCCTGGCGACGACCGGCCACAAGGACCTTCTCTCTCTCGCCGCGGAAGGAGAGTAAGGTGCGTCATCGGTTCATGGCGCTGTTGCGATGGGAGCTGTTGTCCTATCTGCGCAATCGTTCCGGCTTGTTCTGGTCCGCCCTGTTTCCCTTCGTGTTGCTTACCGTGCTGCTGTCGGCATTTGGAGACGGTAACAATCGCCCGGTCAGGGTTGGGCTGATTGACCGTGACGCAGGCGCATACGCCCAAGCGTACGCCAATTTCCTGAAAGACCGGCTTGAGCAAGCTGTCGGGGCGAAAGTTTCGATTTCGACGCAGCCAGGCAAGACGAACCCAGACGAAATAAACGTTGTCATTCCGCCGGGATTTTCAGCCGAGGCCGGCGGCGCGACAAAACAGGTCGCCGTCAATTTCAATGCGAATGCGCGCGCGGCGGAACGCATCGCGCTGGGCGTCATCGCCGATGCGACGAATGAATTCTCGTGGGCGCGCGTGAACGCCGCGCCCCCCATCAAGCTCACGCCGGTCCCGACCATGGGCAGCGAAAATACCATAAAATACGCCGATTATGTCATGAGCGGCATTCTGGTCGTAAGCATGCTGTCCACCTGCGTCATGGGTACGATCCTGCCCATCGCGGCGCGCAGGGAAGGCCATCTGCTCAAGATATTTTCTGCATTTCCGGTGCGGCCTCCGACGCTAATGGGGGCAATTCTTGTCAGCCGGGTGGTGCTTGTTTTTGTTTTTGGCGCGATCTTCCTGCTGGGCGCCCATCTCCTCTATGGCGTGGGAGCGCCGTCCACTTTCGGCTCCTGGGTTTCGCTGGTTGCGGTCGGCGGGCTTGGCAGCATCACGTTTTTATCCATGGCGCTCGCCGTGGCGGCGAGAGTAAGCAACATCCAGACCGCCACGATCGTCTCCAATCTGATCTATATGCCGCTGGTCCTGTTCAGCGATCTGACCCTTCCGCTCAGCAATCTCCCGAAAGTAATGCAAACGGTCTCCGATAACCTGCCGGTGCACGCCTTTGTGGAAACGATCAGGGGCATTCTGCTGTCGGGAGATACGATTGTGCAGCATGGGGGGGCGCTGATGATCATGGCGATCTGGGCGGCGGGTTTCAGCCTGCTGGGGCGCCGGCTGTTCGTGTTGCACAATGCTTAGGAAAGACGGCGCGCCACTTCGTATCCATCCCACGCGTGCGTGAATTCGTTGCTGATCGAACTGCGCAGGGGCTGAATAAAATGACGCCTGCCGATCGGCGCCTTCAGGAACAGGACATCGCGCGTCGCCGGCTGCAAGGCCCGCTCCTCATGCGCAATATCGGCGCGAGGGCCGCCTGCGAGCGTCAGGCTCGCCTGAAGCTGACCGTGACCGTCGAGAAGGATTGTCGTTTGGTTCCTGCCATTGCCATATGTCCCGAAAAACGGCTCGGGGTCGAATTCCCGGAGAGCGTCGCCGCTCAATGGCAGGGCGAAGTCCGCGGTAAGGTTTGAGCGCGAAATGTCATTGAACAATTGTGCGCCCAAGAGACGCGAGCGGGGTTCGGGAGACATCAAGATCAGCGCCGTGCGCGCGCCAGGGTTGAGGCGCACCATGGAATAGGCCGATCCCAGCGGCCCGACGCCTTCATGGCTGAGCCAGCCGGAACCAAGCTCGCGCCACGCCAGCGTGGTTCCCTTGTAGAACGGGCTCCAGCCCGGCGTATCCAGCACGTGCGATTGAAGCAGCCGCGATGCCTGGGCGGCGTTCGGCAAGGCGTGCTCGAACCTTTCAGGCGCAAGATGGTATTCGACGAGGCGGCTGAGCGCGCGGACTGAAAGTGAAATTTCGTACCCTTCGGCGGGGCAGACGATATCCGCGAGTTCGGCTGTTTCTATGCCAAGCGGGCCAAGCAGATGATGGTGCAGAAGCGCGCCGAACCTCGCCCGGTGCAGTTTTTCCAATATCGCGCCAAGCAGAAGATAGCCGGCGGTATCATAGCTGTACATTTCGCCGGGCTCGTACAGCCTTGGCCTGCCGGTCAGGTCCCGGAGAATTGCCTGGGGCGCGATGAACCCGTCGCTAGTGCGGCGCAGGTCAGGATCGGGCGCGCCCTCCCATCCGTGCGTATGGCTGAGCAAGTGGAATATCGTAACGCCGCGCGCCGCGCCGTCCGTCTCTTTCAGCGGTCCCGTCTCGAACAGGGCGTCCAGCCGGTCGGTTAGGGCCAGGCGGCCGGATTGAATGGCTTGCGCGATCAGGCTGGCGGTAAGAATCTTGGCGAGGCAGAATATCGGCTGCGCCGCGTCCGCCCCGAACGCGTCGGGCGCGCATGCGGCGTACAGAATATCCCCATCCTTCAGCAAGGCGCCGGCGAGGCGGCGCACTCCGAAGCGGCGTCCCGCATCTGTAAGGCGCTCGCGGAACTCATCCATGGCTCTTGGTCACTTGCGCGTGCTGAGTGTGTAATACTGCCATGCGCTCTATGGTAGCAACGCGAAGGGCTGATATAAAGCGCCGAGAGTTTTTTCGGCGAGCAATATGACTCAAGCATCTGCCGCGTTTGACGCGAGTGCGTGCATTCACGATCTATTTGAGCGGCAGGCCGCGCAAAGGCCGGACGCGGTCGCGGTCGTGTTTCAGAAGCAGGTTCTTAGCTATGCGGAACTCAACGCACGCGCCAACAGAATTTCCGTCTACTTGCGCGGCATGGGCGTGGGGCCGGACGTGCTTGTGGCGATATGCATGCACCGCTCGTCCGATCTGATCATCGGCATTCTGGCAATTCTGAAAGCCGGCGGCGCTTATGTTCCGCTGGATCCGTTCTACCCGCTCGAACGGCTCGCCTACCTGATCAAGGATAGCGCGCCCGCCATCGTCCTGAGTCACCAGGCCGCGGAGAGTGTCGCGCGGGAGGCGGTCAGCGGCATGTCTGAGCCGCCGCCGCTTGTCGATATGAACAGCGCGCCGGACATTCAGGCCGCCAACCCCGACAGGGCCACATTCGGGTTGCGGTCAGCGCATCTGGCCTACGTCATCTACACCTCCGGCTCCACCGGGCAGCCGAAAGGCGTCATGGTCGAGCATAGGAGCGTCGTGAATCTGCTCGCCGACATGACTGCAAGATTGTCGCTCACGCCAGGCGATGCGGCGCCCGCCATCACCCCCATCTCGTTTGATATAGCCGGGCTTGAATTGCATTTGCCGCTTAGCGCCGGTCAGACAGTCCTCCTGTTTTCGCGGGGCGAAAGCCGAGATCCCTTTGTTCTGAAAAATCTGCTCGATCGGGACGATCTTGCTTTTGTGCAGGCGACGCCATCGGCCTGGCAGGGTCTGCTGCGGGCGGGCTGGCGCTCCAGAGGCGCGCCGATTCTGTGCGGTGGGGAATCCCTGCCTGCGCCGTTGGCGCGGCGGATGATCGAGCAGGGGGCCGCGCTGTGGAACGTGTACGGGCCCACTGAAACGTCGATCTGGTCCAGCGCCGCGCTGGTTTCCAACACCGAGCGAATAACAATAGGAACGCCGGTTGCAAACACGCGCATCTACATTCTCGATCCCGCGCTGCGGCCCGTTCCCGCTGGCGTTTCTGGCGAGATTCACATCGGCGGCGCGGGCGTTGCGCGCGGCTATCTCAATCGGTCTGAGCTGACCGCCGAACGCTTCATTGCAAGCCCGTTTGTCGATGGCGACCGGCTTTACCGCACGGGCGATTTCGGCCGATGGCTGAGCGACGGCCAGATTGAGTTTATCGGGCGCGCTGATTCACAGGTGAAAATTCGCGGCGCCAGGATTGAACTTGGGGAGATCGAGGCATGCCTGGCGCTCGATCCGCACATCGCCCAAAGCGTGGTTGTTGTTTGCAAAGACCGTGCGGGCGCTGACAGGTTGGCGGCGTATGTGGTTCCGGTCGATGGCGCGGCGCCGAAGCCGAATGAGGTGCGCGCAAGAGTGGCGGCCAGGCTGCCGGACTACATGACGCCCGACATCTGCGTGGTGCTGGATCAGTTTCCGCTCACCCCCAATGGAAAACTTGATCGCAGCGCTTTGCCGCCGCCGGACCAGGCAGGATCTGAGCATGACGACATTGAGACGCCAAACGACGGCGCCGAGAGGCTTATTGCGCAGACGTGGGCCGATGTGCTTGGCGAAAAAGCGATTGGCCGTCACGACAGCTTCTTTGAACTCGGCGGCAATTCCATGCTCATGATCGCCGTGGCGGCGAAGATTCAAGAACTGCTCTGCGTGCAGATCGACCTGCAGGCGTTCTTCGCCGGGCCTACGATAGCGTGTCTGGCGGCGCAGGTTGCTCGTGCGGAAAGTTCCGCCAGCGCGCCCACCGCGCATTCGCAGACGGCTCGTTGCTAGAAGGGCTGGCTTAGCGAAACGAAGGCGGCGCCGCGCAGAGGCAGCAGGCCAAATTCGCTGCGATTGGCGCCTGTATAGGCTGTCACGCCAAGGTTTACGCTTGTGTGATGCGTCAGCAGCCAACTCGCGCGCGCATTGATGATCGAACTGGCGTCGGCGACCGTGAAAAACGAAGACAGCGAATACGTCGCCCGGCCAATCGGCAAGCGCATCATGACGAACAGGTGATCGCGGCGCGCCGGAATGGCGGACAAATCCCAGGCAAGATTGGCCAGTGCGAGCGGGGCCTGCGCGCCGGACAAGGCGCCGCGGTGATATTCTACCTGATCCAGGAAACTGAGCGATTCAGTTTTGGAAGCGCCTTCGCCGCGATGTATCCATTCCGCATTGATCTCTAAATAGTCAGTCGCCGTCCATGTCAGGCCTGCGACCGCGTCAAGCACGGCTTGGCGTTGGTCCTGCAATAGCGTGGGCCGTTCGGTATAGAGCCGGGGCGTTTCACG
>DASZPV010000206.1:0-2906 GCA_035549875.1 Caulobacterales bacterium | reverse complement strand
TCTGGTGCGGTCACTCGACCGAAAGCTCGACCGGCATGTTGCCGCGTGTCGCGTTGGAATAGGGGCAGACCATGTGCGCGGCTTCGATCAGCTCGCGCATTTGATCGGTGGAAAGGCCCGGCACGTGCAGCTTCAAGCGCGCTGCGAGCGCGAAGCCGCCGGCTTCGTTGGGGCCGATATCGACTTCGACGGTCACCTTCGCTTTGGCGGCGTCGAGCTTCTTCTGCGCGGCGACGAACAGCACCGCGCCGTTGAAGCACGTGGCGTAACCCATGGCGAAAAGCTGCTCGGGGTTCGTGCCCTCGCCCGAACCGCCGAGACCCTTGGCGTGTTCGGTGTGCAGATAGAGACGGCCCGTCGAGCCGCCATCGCCCGAGAGCGCGACTTTGCCATTGGCGCGGCCGCCTTCGCAGTGCGCGGACATCGTTGCGAGAACTTTGGTCGGTCCTGCCATCAGATTCCCTCCGGCGTTGTCTCTGCCAGCAGCAAACGATCATGCGCGCGCTTCAGGCGGTGGTAGGCGAACGTGCCGCGGACGCCAGCGAGCGCCGCAGAACCGATGATAAATTCCAGGAAAAGAAGCCCGCCGCCGTGGGCGAAGAACCACAAGGCAAAAAATTCGGCGACACTCCAGATCAGCACGATGACCGCCGCAGCACGACTCTGAAACGCCCATATCAACCAGGTCAGCGATCCCGCAAACAGGACAAACGCTCCCGACAGGAACCAGTTGAACACAGGCTGGGAAGCGCCGGCCATCATGACGCTAAAAAACGCCTTGAACCCGGCCGCGACCGAGCCCGCGCGTGATGCTTCCTTGGCATCCGCGAGGTTGTTTATTTCCGGCCACCAAAACTTGGCGTCCATCACAACGCCTCCGCGCCGGAGATGATCTCGATCAGCTCCTTGGTGATGTTGGCTTGGCGTTGGCGATTGTAGCGGAGCGTCAGCTTCTTGATCAGATCGCCGGCGTTACGCGTGGCGTTGTCCATCGCGCTCATCTGCGCGCCGTAGAAGCCGGCTTGGTTTTCCAGCAGCGCTTGCAGGACTTGGCCGCTCAGATATTGCGGCAGCAGCGCTTCGAGGATGTCTTCTTCGCTCGGCTCGTATTCGTAGACAGCGCCTTTCAGATCCGGCGGCGTGACGCCTTCGGGCGCAATCGCGGGGATGAGTTGACGCGCGGTCGGCACTTGGCTGATCACCGAGCGGAAGCGCGAGAAGAACAGCGTCGCCACGTCGAACTGGCCCGCTTCGAACAGCTCCAGCACTTTGGCGGCGACGATTTGCGAAGCCCCGGCGGAGACGGTGCGGAAGCTGGAGAGATCGATGTAATCGACGATCAGCGGCGCATAGAGGCGGCGCAGCTGATCGCGCCCCTTTTTGCCGACGCAGAGAATTTTCACCTGCTTGCCAGCGGCTTGCAGCTCGGCGATGCGCTCGCGCACGAGGCGCACGATCTGCGTGTTGAAGCCGCCGCACAGGCCCCGCTCCGAGGTCGCGACCACGAGCAGATGCACGTCGCTCTTGCCGGTGCCGCGCAGCAGCAAGGGCGCGCTATCGCCCTTCACGGCCGCGGCGAGATTGGCGATGACGCGCGCCATGCGGTCGGCGTACGGACGCGCCGCTTCGGCCGAGCCTTGCGCCCGCTTCAGCTTGGCCGCCGCCACCATCTGCATCGCCTTGGTGATCTTCTGCGTGGATTTCACGCTGGCGATGCGATTGCGGAATTCTTTCAAGCTCGGCATCAGGCTCTCGCGCTCAAAACGTCGCGCCCAGCGTCGACGAACATGGCCTTGAATTTCGGCGGGTAAGACGTGCTTGCGACAAGCGCCTTGGCGCGTTCAGCCTGCCCGCCAATCACCCGCCAGATATCGCTCATCTCGGCGCGAACCTCGTGCCGAGGCATCGCGCCGAACTTCCCCGCATAATAAGCGAGCAGCGCTTGGTTCAGGTACAGAAAAGTCAGGAACGTCACATCATCCGCCTGATCGGCCGACTGGTTGGACATCCGCGCGAACGCCGCCCGCGCGCGCTCATTCTCAACATAGAACAGGCTCAGCTCGCGCCAGCCATTGATGTAAAGATTGACCGACTGAAACTGGAAACTGCGCCGCGAATGCTCGTAGGCGATCCAAGCGATCAGCAATGTGCCAAGGCCGGTCAACGCTTGGAAGACAAAGCTGTAGTCAATGCTCATGGCGGCGCCCCATGCGGATGTTGGATGCGACCAACGCCCCGGACAGCCCCTGCCGGCTCGAAAGAGAAGCCGCAGAGATCAAGCGAATGTCGCGCCGAATTCGTCGAGCGCGGCTTTCAGCTTGCCTTCGAGCACGCCCGGCTTGTCGAATTCCTTTTTCTCGCGGATTTCCGCGAGCAGATCGGCGCGGCGGCCGCGGAACCAGGACACCAGTTCGCTTTCGTAGCGGCGAACGTCATTGGTCGGCACTTTGTCGATATAGCCGCGCGTGCCGGCATAGATGAGCACGATCTGCTCTTCGACCGGCACCGGCGAGAATTGCGCTTGCTTCAAGAGCTCCGTGAGGCGCGCGCCGCGATTGAGCAGACGCTGCGTCGCGGCGTCGAGGTCGGAGCCGAATTTCGCGAACGCGGCCATTTCACGGTATTGCGCGAGCTCGCCTTTGAGCGGGCCGGCGGTCTGTTTCATCGCCTTGATCTGCGCATTGCCGCCGACGCGCGACACGCTGATGCCGACATTCACCGCCGGGCGGATGCCGGAGAAGAAGAGATCGGTTTCCAGGAAGATTTGACCGTCGGTAATCGAGATGACGTTGGTCGGGATGTAGGCGGACACGTCGTTGGCTTGGGTCTCGATAATCGGCAGCGCCGTCAGCGAACCCGCGCCATTGGCTTCATTGAGCTTCGCCGCACGTTCCAGCAGGCGGGAG